>DATFZR010000490.1:0-7028 GCA_035314265.1 Candidatus Acidiferrales bacterium | reverse complement strand
CGCCTGGCCAGCATCCGCGGCCGCCGTGGCTGCGCGTGAAGTTCCCCGGCGGGCCGAACCATCAGGAGCTGATGCGCATCATGCGCACGCTCGACCTGCACACCGTGTGCGAGAGCGCGCGCTGCCCCAACATGGGCGAATGCTGGGAGCACCGCACGGCCACGTTCATGATCCTCGGCAACGTGTGCACCCGGGCGTGCGGATTCTGTTCCGTGCCGTCGGGACGCCCCGTGGCCCCGCCCGATGAGGATGAGCCGGAGCGCGTGGCCGAAGCCGTGCGCCGCATGGGGCTCCAATACGCCGTGGTCACGTCTGTAAATCGCGACGACGAGGCGGACGGGGGCGCGCACATTTTCGCCCGCACGATTGAAGAGATTCGCCGCGCCGTGCCCGGCTGCAAGGTGGAAGTGCTGATCCCCGATTTCCGCGGCGACTGGCAGGCGCTCGAAACCGTGGTGGCCGCGCGGCCCGACGTGCTGAACCACAACATGGAAACCGTGCCGCGCCTCTATCGCCAGGTGCGCAAAGGCGCCCTATACGAGCGCTCGCTCGAGCTGCTGCGCCGCTCGCGCGAGATGGCTCCTGAAGTGCCCACGAAAACCGGGATGATGCTGGGCCTGGGCGAAACGCGCGAAGAAACGCTTGCGGCCATGAGCGATATCGCCGCGCAGGGCGCCGCGATCCTGACTCTGGGGCAATACCTGCAACCTACCCCGGAACATTTGCCCGTAATGCGCTACGTCCACCCGGACGAATTTGCTGAATTCAAGAGCGCGGGGATCGGGATGGGCTTCCGTCATGTGGAGTCCGGCCCCTTGGTGCGCTCGTCCTACCACGCCTTCGAGCAGGAAGAATCCGCTCGCACCTAGCCCGCGCCGCGACTTCCGCCCGGAGCGGAATCGTATAAAATCGTATTGTATGGGCGGCTCCTCCTGTTATAGCCTCCTCCCGTGAGCGAAGTCGAACTCATCAAACCCAGCGACGCCGCACGCATGCTGGGCATCAGCTACCCCACTCTCAAACAGTGGATTTATCACGGCAAGGTGCGCACCGTGCGCACGCCCGGCGGGCATCACCGGATTCCCCGCGAGGAGCTGGACAAATTTCTCCACCGCGCGGGCGAGAAGCCGGGCCCGGAGCGCCGCCGCAATTTCCGCCGCGTGAGCGGGCGCAACCAGCTCGTCGGCCGCGTGGTTCAGGTGCGCATAGAAGGACTGATGGCGCAGGTGAAGATTTCCATCGGCGGCCAGGAAATCACTTCCATCATCACGGCGGATGCCGCGCGCGAGTTGAACCTGCACCGCGGCGATCGCGCCGCCGCGCTGATCAAATCCACCGAGGTGATGATCCTGCGAGTCTAGCGATTCTCCGGCCTGGAGATTCGCCGGACGGGGAAGGAGACCATGCCAAACCGCCGCACCGCTCTCTTCGTTTCTCTCGTTCTGCTGCTTACGGCGCCATTCGTGGCGCGGGTGGATGCCCAGCAGCCGCAAATCACCGTGGCGGCGGCCATCAGCATGAAGGACGCGCTCGACGCGCTCGAAAAGCGCTTCAGCGAGCGCGCGGGTGCGCCGAAAGTGACCTTCTCCCTGGGCGCATCCGGAATCCTGCAAAAACAGATCGAAGAGGGTGCGCCGGTGGACGCGTTCATTTCCGCCGCACCGGCGCAGATGAACGCCCTCGAAGAAAAAGGACTTCTGCTCGCCGGCACGCGGCGCGACATCGCCGGAAACCGCCTGGTCCTGGTGGTTCCAGCCGGCTCGACGGCGGTGAAGACTCTGGAAGACCTGAAAAGGCCCGAAGTGCAGCACATCGCCATCGGAGAGATTCGCTCCGTGCCCGCCGGGCAATACGCGGCCGAGGCGCTGCGCAACCTGAACCTCTTCGACGCGCTGCAAGCGAAATTCGTATACGCGCAGAACGTGCGCGCCGTGCTCACCTACGTCTCTGGGCGCGATGCCGACGCCGGATTCGTCTATGAAACCGACGCGAAGAGCACGGACAAAGTGACCATCGCGATGCCGCTACCTGCGTCTTCCTACAGTCCCGTGGTGTATCCCGCGGCGGTGATCCGCAACTCGCAGAACGCCGCGGCCGCGAAATCGTTCCTCGAGTTTCTCTCCTCGCCGGAGGGGCGGGCCATCTTCGAGAGACTCGGCTTCACCACGCCGTCGAAATAGAACTCCGCAATGGACCTCTCGCCGATCCTCCTCTCGCTTGAAACGTCGGTGGCCGCTACGGCCACGGTAACGCTGCTGGGCACGCTGGCGGCCGGCTGGCGCGTGCGGCATCGCGGGGCCGCGTTCGAACTGCTCGATGGGGTCTTTCTGCTGCCGCTGGTCCTGCCGCCCACGGTGGTGGGATTTCTGCTCCTGCTGCTGCTCGGACGCGCCAGCACACTCGGCAATTTGCTGTACGGGCTGGGATTGCGCCTGGTTTTCTCGTGGTATGCCGCGGTGATCGCCGCCGCAGTTACCACCTTTCCGCTGATGTATATGACCGCGCGCGCTGCGCTCGAGCAGGTGGAAACGCCGCTCGTGGAGGTGGCGCGCACCCTGGGAGCCGGCGAGGCGCGTATTTTCCGTCAAATCCTTCTGCCGCTGGCCTGGCCGGGCCTGGCCGCGGGCATGGTGCTGACGTTTGCGCGCGCCCTCGGAGACTTTGGGGCCACGCTCATCCTCGCGGGGAATATTCCTGGGAAAACGCAAACGCTGCCGCTGGCGATTTTCTTCGCGGTCGAAGCAGGGGATACGGAGGAAGCCGTGCGCTGGTCGCTGGTGACCGTGGCGATTTCCCTGGCGGCGCTGGGCGCTCTGAATCTGTGGACGCGCCACCGCACGGGCCTTTCCATGCGCGTCGTTCAACAGGATTGAGGAACAGGATTGAGCAGCAGGATTGAGCAACAGGATTGAGGCAACAGGATTGGATCATGCGGCAGGACTAGCCCTATGGAGTTCCACGCTGAATTCGCGGCCCATCGCGGCCAGTTTTCCATCGAGATGCGCCTCAACACGCGCAGCGCGCGTGTGGGTATTCTGGGCGAATCCGGCGCGGGCAAATCCATGACGCTGCGCGCGGTCGCCGGCCTGCTGAAGCCCGCGACAGGGCGCATCGAGATCGACGGCCGCACGCTGTTTGACTCCTCCGCCGGCGTGAACCTGCCCGCGCGCGAACGCAACACGGGCTACGTCTTCCAGCAGTACGCGCTGTTTCCCCACCGCACCGTCGCGGAGAACATCGCCTTTGGTTTGGCGCACCTTTCGCGCGACGAACAGGAGGCGCGCGTGCGCGCCCTCCTCGGGCGGATGCACCTGGAAGATATGGGCGCCCGCTACCCACAGCAGCTTTCCGGAGGCCAGCAGCAGCGCGTGGCGCTGGCGCGCGCGCTGGCCACCGATCCCCGGATTCTCCTGCTCGATGAGCCGCTCTCCGCGCTCGACTTCCACATCCGCGGCCTGGTGGAAAAAGAGCTGATCGATACGCTGGCGGATTTTTCCGGCCTCGCGCTCTACGTGAGCCACAACCTGGAAGAGGTGTACCGCCTGTGCGACGAAATCCTGGTGCTGGCGCGCGGGCGCGTGATGGCCTTCGGCGCGAAGGAGGAGATTTTCCTGCGCCCGCCCAGCGCGGAGGTGGCCCGGCTCACGGGATGCAAGAATCTCTCGAAGGCGCAGGTCACGGAGGATGGGAGGATTTTGGCGCTCGATTGGGGCGTGCCGCTGCGCGTGAGCCAGCCGCACGCGCGGGCGCAGCACGTGGGGATTCGCGCGAACCACATCGTGTTTGCGGATGCGCCCGGGGGTGAGAACGTGTTTTCGTGCGCGGTGGTGGGAAGCTCGGAGACGCCGTTCCGCCGCACCGTCTACCTGCGGTTCGGCACGGCGGTGGGCTCCGGTCCGCATCTTCAGGCGGAGGTCCAGCGCGACCGCTGGGAGGAATTGAAGGGCCGCCCGATGCCGTGGCACGTGCGGCTCGATCCCGGCCGCGTTTTCGTAATGCCGGAATAGCCTCGCGCCGGTGAGACTTATTTTTGCGGCGCCTGCTTCGCCAGGGTTTTCGAGGGCACGCCGGCCTTCTCCAGCGCCCAGCGCGCGAAGACGAGCATCACCGAACATTCGAGTGCGAAAGGCAGAAAGCCCAGGTAGCCCGGCGCGGGCATCGCAAAAATCTTCCAGCGCTGGCCTATCGGGAAGATGTACTGCCACCGCCCGGCCGCCCAATAATTCCAGAATTCCCAGAGCCAGCCGCACGTCCACCCGGAAACCAGCAGCGCGTAGAAGCGTGCGTGCCGCCCCTCTTCCAGGTCGCGCAGGAGCGACGGCAACCGCAGACGGTAGTTGGCAGGCTCGAGAAGCAGAATGAATCCCAGCCACACCAGCGCGAAGAGGTAGGAGCCGGCTTCCGGAGGCAGCAGCACGGGCACCGTCAAACACAACCCGCCGGCCGCCATCATGCCGGCCAGCGCGCCGGGCGGGAATTTGTGCTTCCATCCGCCGGCGGGAAACCATTCGAACGATTCCACCAGGTCCGCCGTCACCAGGATTGCGGGCGTGATGGTCATAAACGACCACGCGTAGCCCAGATCGCGCGCCAGCCAGTTGGCGGGCAGCCCGGTGTAGGTCCAGTTCCGCAGACGCAGGTTGTAGGCCTCGAAAATCAGCCAGAGCGGCAGGGAGAGCGCGGCCGTCAACGCGAACTCGCGCGGCTCGCTGGTGATGCGCGAACGGCCGCGGATGGAGCAGACCATGGCGTCCACCAGCACGATGTACGACGTCCAGGCAATGGGCGTGAAGTAGGTCGCAACCGGTTGTACCCATCGGAACATCGAAAACTCCGCGGCTACCAGCACAGCCAGGGCAGCCCAGCCGCGGAGCGGCAGCGGCCGGGTGCGGCAGCGCAGGAATTCCAGCACCAGCACGGTGGCGGTGGCCACGGTCATCACGATCCCGAGGAGGAGCATCCTGGCGCGAGTGTAACGCACGAAAGCGAGCCCGACGAGGGCAAGGAATGAGCCGGACGAGCGTGCAAAGAAGCCAGCCCGACGAGGGCACAAACTGATATCCTGCGACGCCCGCAGGGGCACCCCCGATGGCCGACCCCCAACTCGAGCGCGGTCTGGGACTGCCGGAAGCCACGGCGCTGAACATGATCGACATGGTGGGCATCGGCCCGTTCGTGGTGGTTCCGCTGGTGATTCAAGCTATGCCGGGACCGCAGTGCCTGCTGGCGTGGGCTGCCGGCGCACTTGTGGCGCTGATGGACGGCTGCATCTGGGCGGAGCTGGGCGCGGCCATGCCGCGGGCCGGCGGCAGTTACGTTTTTCTGCGGGAGGCCTACGGCCCGGGGCGCTGGGGACGCCTGATGTCGTTCCTGTTCGTCTGGCAGACGATGTTCCAGGCGCCGCTGGTGATGGCTTCGGCCGCCATCGGGTTCGCGCAGTACGCGTCGTACCTGGCGCCGCTCACGTGGTGGCAGCAGAAATTGCTGTCCGCGGGTCTGGTGATTGCGATTGTCGGGCTGCTCTATCGCCGCATCGAACAGATTGGAAAGATCACGCTGTTTCTGTGGGCCGGCGTGATCGCCACGCTCGCGTGGCTCATCTGGGGCGGGCTCACGCATTTCGACGCGCGAAAGGTGCTCGATTTTCCTCCGGGAGCGTGGGATTTATCCTGGGTTTTCTTTGCAGGGCTGGGAACGGCCACGGTGCAAACGGTCTACACCTACCTCGGGTACTATAACGTGTGCCATCTGGGCGGTGAGATTCGCTCGCCGGAGAAAAATATCCCGAGGAGCATTTTTCTCTCCGTTGGCGGCATCGCCCTGCTGTATCTGGCGCTGCAGACGGCCATCCTCGGCGTGATCCCCTGGCAGGAAGCGCGCTCGACGCAATTCATCGTCAGCGCGCTGGTGGAGCGCGTGTACGGCGCGGGGGCGGCGCGCGTCGCCACCGGATTGGTGCTGTGGGTGGCGTTTGGATCGCTGTTCGCGCTCACGCTGGGATATTCGCGCGTGCCCTATGCGGCGGCCGTGGATGGGACGTTTTTCCGCGCGTTTGCGCGCGTGCATCCCACGCGGCATTTTCCGCACGTGTCGCTCGTGGCGCTGGGGGCCGTGGCGCTGGTGTTCAGCCTCCTGTTTCGTTTGCGTGAAGTGATTGCGGCAATTTTGGCGATGCGCATTCTTGTGCAATTCATTGGAGGAGCTGTGGGCGTAATGGTCCTGCGTAAAAAATTGGGAACGGAACGGCTTCCCTACAAGATGTGGCTCTACCCTGTGCCGGCAGTCGTGGCAATCCTGCTGTGGCTGGGCGTGTTTTTCTCCACGGGGCGGACGGCGCTGGCCGGCCTCGGCGTGATGGCCGTGGGGACCATCGTGTTCCTGGCGCGCGCCGCGGCTGCGCACGAGTGGCCGTTCGCAGGAGAGACGCCGTGAGGCACATCATGACGTTCCGGGCCATAACCACTCTCGCGGCCCTCGCCCTTTTCGCCGTCCTGGCGCTCCCGTTTGCCGCACGCCTCATGGGCCAGGGCCAGCCCGGAGCCACAGACCTGCCCGACGCTATCGAGGCGATTGACCACGCGCGCGTCACCACGCGCATCCTCTGCATCACGGCGCATCCCGACGACGAGCCCGCCGCTCTGCTCACCTATCTCTCACGCGGGCTCGGCGCGGATGTGGCGCTGCTCTCCATCACGCGCGGCGAAGGCGGGCAAAACGCGCTGGGCCCGGAGCAGGGCGCGCAGCTCGCCGCTCTGCGCAGCCAGGAGCTGCTGGCCGCCACGCGAATCTATGGCATCCGGCTGTTTTTCACGCGCGCGCCGGACACGGGATTCGTGAAAACGGTCGAGGTCACCAGGAGCATCTGGGGCGACACGGCGATGGCGGACTTGGTGCACGCGATCCGCACCTTCCAGCCGAACATCGTGATCAACAGTTGGGGCGGCGTGCACACGGGACACGGCCATCATCAGACCTCCGGCATCCTGACGCCGCTGGCCGTGGCCGCGGCGGCCGACCCGAAACAGTTT
>DATFZR010000489.1:0-7686 GCA_035314265.1 Candidatus Acidiferrales bacterium | reverse complement strand
CTGCCGCAGCACGCTCTGCGAAACCTCCAGCGAACGCGGCTCCACGGTGGTGCGATGGGAATCGCGCGCCGCCGTGGGCACGAATTCGCCATTGGCGTTCAGCATCATGAGCACGCCGCGCTCCGTGCGCGTCACGCGGATCGCTGCGTCCACCACCGACGAGAGCACGTCTTCCAGCGAGAGGCTCGAATGCAGAGCGCGCGCCACGTCCAGCAGCACGCCCAGGTGATACAGGTCGCGCGACGGTGTGTCCGCCGTTGCCGCCGTCTCCACCCGCTCGATGATTTCGTCGAGCGACGCTTCTTCTCCCGCATACACGATGCGGAACGAGTCCGGCACCCCGAAGTCGATCGTGTCCTTCGGCTTCAGCGTGTGGCGCTCCACCTTTTCGCCGTTCACGCGCGTGCCGTGGCGGCTCTGCACGTCCAGCAGCACAAAGCGGTCGCCTTCCATCACGATCTGGGCCTGCTGCCGGCTGATGCGGTTGTCGCGCAGCGTCAGCTCGTTGCCCGCCTGCCTCCCAATGCGGAAGGGTAGCTTGCGCACGGCAAGTTCCTGCCGTGCGCCGCTGGGATCCACGAGGATCAGCCGGGGAGTCCGATGCATGGTGATTCGGCCCTCTCCACTGCCGGGTGCGGTGGAGTGCGGACACGAAGACAGGCAAATGGTAGGCAAAATGACGCCGGAAGTAAACAAGCGTTCCGTGTGTGGCTTCGCGCAAGGCTCTGGGCAGCGTCTCCGCCGCGCCGCCGGAGAATGCTAGACTGAGCAGGCCTTGGAAGCGCGGAGAAGCAGGCCCTGCCCGCATGCGCGCCACAAAATTCGAATTCGAGAACCGCTTTTGGGTGATCGCCGCCCTCTTTCTGCGGGCTTTGCCCTGTCCGATGTGGATCACAGGAACGCCGCTGTCGCTCTTCTCCGCCTCTTTTGGGGGACGCTCGACATGGATAGCCCTCAGGCAATCTTTTATTTGCGCCTGATGTTCGCTGCGGGCGCCGTTCTCGTGTTTCTGGCGGCTCTTCTACGCACCTGGGCCACCGCCTATCTCGGCGCGGAAGTGGTGCACGACGCGAGCCAGCACTCCGAAGCACTCGTTGCCGAGGGTCCCTTCCGGTACATGCGCAATCCTTTGTATCTCGCCAGCCTGCCCATGGCCGCCGGAATCGGATTGATGGCCAGCCGCACGGGCTGGTTCTTCCTGGTCGGCGGGATCTGGCTGTTTCACTACCGGCTGATTCTTCGCGAGGAGGCCGGCCTGCTCGAAAGCCAGGGCGAGTCCTATCGCGCCTATCTAAAGGCCGTGCCGCGGTTCTGGCCGTCGCTGACTCCCCGCGTGCCCTCTGGAGGCCGGCGGCCGCGCTGGGGACAGGCCATTGCCGGCGAAATGTTCTTCTGGCTGCTGGGCGCTGGGCAACTGTGCTTCGCCCTCACTCTGAACATCCGCCGGGCCGCCATCGTGTTCGCCGCAAGCTTCGCCGTGTATTTCATCGCGGTGTCCGTCCTCAAGCGGCGCGCCGCTTCCGCGCAGAGGTAGCCGGACGTATGGCGGGAAGCAACAAGCCGGAAGCTCGAGATCCTCGCATCGGGTTGTGCGCCGACTGCGCGTACGCGCGGCGAATCGAGTCCGATCGCGGGGTTGCATTTTATCTTTGCGAGCGTTCCGCCACCGATCCCGCGTTCCCAAAATACCCGCGCCTCCCGGTCGTCCAATGTGCCGGCTACGAGCGCAAAGGCGCGCGAATCGGTGGCGCCGATCTCCCCGAATAATTCACGAGAAATGAACCGCGGCGGGTAATCCGGCGGAAAGATTCACGCGGAATGCGCGCGCTGGTGGGCCTCCCACGCGCCGCTCAGCCGCCGGATTGTTTCGCGGAGCCGGACCGCCAAATCGGCGATGATCTCCAGGCGCGGCACCGCATCCAGGGGAAGCCCCTGGCGCCGATTCAGCAGCATCTCCGCGTTGCCCAGAATGCCGGTAAGAGGATTGTTCAATTCGTGCCGCAGGATCGAGCCGAAATCCGTGCCCGCATCCGCCTCGGCGCCTTCCATGCGTTCGAGCAGGCGGCGCGCGGCGAGCAACCGCCGCTCGATCAACGCAGCCGCAAGATCCAGAAAATCGCCGCCTCCCGGGACGCAATCCACCGTTCCGGCGACGACGATCACCGTCAGCTCTCGCGCGCTTTCCGGGCTCACCGCCGCCACCACCGGCGCGAACTGCGTGAGTTCGCGGACCGCGGCTCGCAAGCTGCCGCCGGTATGAACGGCTTCGTCGAAAAAGATCACGGCGGGCAGCAGGCGGTCAATCAGGCGCCGGGCCCGGAGCAGGGAATTCGCGTGGCGCACCTCGCAGGTCGCCGGCCCTTCCGCCAGCCACTTGCTGATGCGGCTCGCCGTTTGCTCGTCCGGAGAGACCACCAGCACGGTCGTGGGACGCAGCGGCATCATTCTCCTGCCGCCGGCGCGCGCTTCGCCGGCTGCGCTTCAGCGGAAGTGTCGTGAGAAGTCCCACGGGCAGTGTCACCGGAAGCCCCGCGGCTGCGGCTCAGCACCGTCCGCACCGTCCGCGTCAATTCATCCACGAGAAAAGGCTTTGCCAGATAGGGAAGGGCGCCGCGTTTCACAAAATCGAGCGTGCGGGGGCGCAACGTGTCGCCGGTGATAAACAGCACGCGGTCGCGGCTGGTGCGGCCCAGGCGCAGCGCGTCTTCATAGAGGGCGCGGCCGTCGAGCTTCGGCATTTTCAAGTCGCAAATCAGCAGGTCGAAGTCCTCACGGTTCAGCCGCTCGAGCGCTTCCACGCTGTCGAGCAGGGTTTCCACCTCGTGCCCCTCTTCGCGGAGCACGTCGGCCACCAGGCTGGCCACCGTGGGTTCATCCTCAACCACCAGGATGCGCCGCCGCGCCCCACGCTCGATTTCCGGGCGCGCCGGGCCCCGGAAGGCCGCGGCCGGAGCGCTTTGGCCTTCTTTCTGGGAAGGTTCCTTTTCTTCCTTTTGAGGCGCCGCGGGCAATTCCACCAGGAATGCCGCGCCGCGTCCCGGCTCGCTTTCCACCCTCACCTCTCCGCCATGATCCTGCGCGATGCTGTACACGATGGAAAGCCCCAGGCCGGTGCCCACCCCCGCCGGCTTCGTGGTGAAAAAGGGATCGAAGATGCGCGGAAGGACCTCGCGGGGAATCCCCGCTCCGTCGTCGCGCACTTCGAGGCGCACGGTTTGCCGCGCGCCCCTGCGCTGCGACCAGGTCCGCACGCGAATCGAGCCGCGCCCGGGACCCTGCTCGATGGCCTGTTCCGCGTTCATCAGCAGGTTCAGCACCACCTGCTGCAACTGGCTGGAATCGGCCAGCACCGGCGGCAGGCCCGCTTCAAGGTCCAGCGTGAGCCGCACGTTTTCCACCCGCAGCACGTAATCGCGCAGCGCGGCCGTTTGCTTTACGATTTCATTCAGGCTCACGCGCTTCTGTTCCGGCCTCTCCTCGCGCGCGAGCAGCAGCAGGTTGCGCACGATCACCCCCGCCCGCTGCGCCTCTTCGAAGATGCGCTGCGCCTCCTCGGACTCCGGCGATCGCCCCAGCAGCAGTTGCGCGTATCCCACGATGCTGGTGAGCGGATTGTTCAGCTCGTGCGCGATGCCGGAAATCATCTGGCCCAGAGCCGCCATTTTCTCGGTTTGCGGCAGCCGCGACCGCAGCAGGCGCTCTCCCGTCGCCTCGCGGTAGAGTTCCAGCCAGCCCAGCCGCTCGCCATCCGCGCCGCGCACCGGGCGCGCGAACCGCTCGATCACGTGCGGCGACGGGCGCATCATCTCCACTTCATCCCAGGCCACCTCGTCCTCCCGGCGCTGGATCTCCCGCCAGCGCGCTTCCGCGCCGCGCGGATCGCGAAAGTTGGCGCGCGTCGCGCCCACGAGCTCGTCGAACGTTTTGATTCTAGCCAGGCGCTCCGGGCTGATGCCCAGCAGGGCCGCCAGCCGCGAGTTCGCCAGCCGCACCCGCCCTCCCGGCTCGATCAACAGCACGGCGTTCTCCAGCGGGTCGAGCAATGCGCCCAGCCAATGGTCGTTTGCGCGCGTCTCCTCCCCGCGTTGCTCCTCCGCCAGTGCCAGCGCGGCCAGCGGCGCCACCCGCTCCAGGCGTTCGCGCGCCCCGGCCGCCGGCATTCCTTCCGGCAGCCCCGCCACCAGCAGGCCTTGCGGCGTTCCGCGAATCTCCAGCGGAATGGCCAGCACGCTTTCAATCGCCAGCCGGTGGAATGGCACGCTCGCCTCGCCAGCGCCGCCCTCGCTGCGCGGAATGCACACGCCGCGGCGCCCCTCGAGCGCCGCGCGCCAGATGGGAACAAACCCCTCGTGCCCCAGCGCCGCCTCGGTTCCCGTTGGTCCTTCCACAGCCACAAAGGATGCTCCACGTCCGCCCGCAGCGCAGCGCGCAATCGCTACGAAACGCGCGCCGCATGCCTCCCGCGCTCCCTGCGCCAGCCGCCGCACTACCCCCGCTTCTCCGTCCGCAAGCGCCTGCACGATTTCCGCGCAGGATTCGAGCTCGGCATCGCGGCTTTCGGGGGCCCTCTTCCGCGTGTCCCGTTGCCAGAACTCGAACTCGTGGGGGGATGCCATATCGCGCCCTACAATCCCAGCCGCAGGATCAGGTAGCTCGACCCCAGCGCGCACGCCATGGCCACCACGTATTCGAGCCCCACCCGCGTCCGCCTCGAGATCTGAAAATGAACTGTCCGTCCCCTGCGCATCGTCCCCTCTTTTGCGGAGGGAACGACGAGCGTTCGCTCCCTCGAAGGACAACAAGCACAGCGATGCCCAATGACGCGTGGCTAACTGCTCCAAACTCAATGGCCTGGAGAGACGCGTCTCAGGGATGAGACGCCGGTAGTTCCGTTGCGGAACTATTCTTCCCTGAACGGGAGGAATGCACAGTAGGAACGCTCCGTAGGAATGCACCGTAGGAATGCACCGTAGGAATGCCCAGTCCCATCATCACCCACCAGCGGCGCTCGTTCACGATCCCGTCGAGGAATATTGCCGCAGGCCCCGATTCCACGTGAATATCAGCAGCCCCAGGCATGCCGCGGCCACCACAGGCGCCAGGGGAGCAAAATCGCGCAGCTCATGGCGCCCCAGAAGGTGCGCGCTCGGGTAGAAGCTGGCGAATGCAAACGGCACCAGCCAGCTCAATACAAACTGAATCCACTGGCTGTATACGGAGAGCGGGTAACGTCCGAAAGCGATCAGGTTCCACACCGGCGGGTGCAGGCCGATGCGGTCTTCAAACCAGAACGACGCGCAGCTCAGCAGCATGAAAAATGAAATGTAAATCAGTGCGCCGCACACGCCGAACACCGCGAGCGTTGCCAGGTCGCCGGCCGTCCACGCATAGTTCATGCGCCGCCCCGCCCACCAGATCGCCAGGATTCCCGTGGCCACTTCCTGCAGCGACTCCAGGCGAAACGCCTCGAACATCACCTGAAAGAGCGAAGAGACGGGCCGCAGCAGCACGCGGTCGAATTTCCCTTCGATGATGTAGTTGTTCCCGAACTCGTAGATGTTCGGGCTGAACACGTTGAACAGGCCGAAGGGAATCAGGCCGAAGCCGTAGAGGAACAGCGCCTGTTCCAGGCTCCAGCCGGCCAGGCGCGGGATGCGCGTGAACAGTACCAGCAGGAACCCGAAGGAGAACAGCGTGGCCACCACGCTCGTGGCCAGCCCCACGAAGAAGTCGCCGCGATACTCCACGCGCGCCTTCGCATAGTTGCCAAAGTAGGAGATCAGCAGCTCGAGATGCCGGCGCACGCTAGCCCCCATGGATGGTGATCTTCCGGATGGACAAGCGCCACCACACCGCGCCCAGCCACACCAGCGCCCCCGCCCACGCCCACTGCACCAGCAGCATCCGCGCGGCCTCGCCCGTCGAAAGCCTTCCCAGGTAAATCTGCAGCGGCGTGTAGGCGATGTGTTCGAAGGGAAGCCAGGCCAGCGCAGACTGCGCCCAGCCCGGGAAGAAGGTGATGGGAATCAGCACGCCGGACAGCAGCTCCATCAGCCAGAATTTCGCGCGGATCAGCGCAAGGATCGACGTGAGATAGATCGCGCACGTCCCAATGAGAAAGTTGATCGCGCCCACGATGCAGAAACTTCCCACCGCCGCCGCGCAGAAGAGCGCCAGGTGCGCGCCGCTCGCCGGCCCGCGCACGGGGAACAGCGCCACCACCAGCACCGCCGTGGGCGCGGTCAGCAGCATCAGCCGGAACGTGGATTCTCCCGCGGCCCGCGCCATCCACATTCCCTGCACCGAGAGCGGCCGGATCAGCTCCATGGCGATCTTGCCTTCCAGCACTTCGTACGACATCTCCTGGTCCACCGTGTTCCAGTAGAACGAACGCAGAATCCAGCCGATGGAGACGTACGTGAGCATCTGCGCCAGGTCGTAGCCCGCGATGGCCCCCCCGCTCTTGTACACGGCGCTCCAGATGAAGTAGTAGACGGTCACGTTGATCAGGTAGGTGAAGATTCCGGTGAAGTAGCGCAGCCGGAACGCCAGGATGTTCACGAACCCGATGCGCGCGCATTCCAGATACGGCGCCCAGCTATCCGCCGGGCGGCCCATTGTGTACTGCGCTGCTGCCGGCCGGCTCATTCGAGGCTTACCTCGCGCAGCGCTTCGCCCGCGTAGATGCGCTTGACCACGTCTTCAATGGATTCGTCTTCGATCACCAGGTCGCGCACCTCGGCATGGCTCAGCACCTGGCGGACGAGGTCGCTCGTATCCACCAGCGTGCGGTCGAACCGGACGCGGCCGGTCAGCTCGTCCAGTTTCTCGAACTTCAGGCCGTCCATCGGCATCGCGGCAAGCCGTTCAAACGCGGCGGCGTCGCGCATTACAAACTTCACCTGCTTGATGCGCAGCAGGCGCTGCTTCAGCAGGTCCAGCGGGCCGTCGAACAGCAGCCGCCCGTGGTCAATGATGATGATGCGCCGGCACAGCGCCTCGATATCATCCAGGTCGTGCGTGGTCAGCAGCACGGTGGTGTGGAAGCGCTCGTTGATGGCGCGCAGGAACTTGCGGATATGGTCCTTGGCCACCACGTCGAGGCCGATGGTGGGCTCGTCCAGAAACAGCAGCGGGGGATTATGCAGCAGCGCCGCGGCCAGGTCGCAGCGCATGCGCTCGCCGAGCGAGAGCTTGCGGACGGGCGTGTGCAGGTAGTCTTTCAACCCGAGGATTTCGCTGAATACGGCCATGCGTTCGTCGTAATCGCGCTGCGAGACGCCGTACATCTTGCGCAGCAGTTGGAAGGATTCGATTACGGCGATATCCCACCAGAGCTGCGTGCGCTGCCCGAACACCACGCCGATGTTGCGCACGTACTTGGTGCGGTCGCTCCAGGGGATGAAGCCGCCCACGGTCATATCTCCCGATGTGGGCACCAGGATTCCCGTGAGCATTTTGATCGTCGTGGATTTGCCCGCGCCGTTGGGCCCGATGTAGCCCACCATTTCGCCTTGGTTCACGTCGAAGGTCACCCGGTCCACAGCCTCCACCGTCTTGTAATCGCGCACGAACAGGTTTTGCAGCCCGCCCCACACGCCCTGGCGGCGCTTGAACGTGCGGAAATGTTTCGAGAGGTCCTGAACGTGAATCAGCGGGTCACTGGGCATGTCGCAGAAGAGTTTA
>DATFZR010000488.1:0-8484 GCA_035314265.1 Candidatus Acidiferrales bacterium | reverse complement strand
GCGACACCTGGGAAGTAAAGTAGGACAGGCTTTCGGCCTGTCCCCCGTTCCTGTGCTCCGGCAGCCACGGTCAGCGCCTTCCTGACCGTGGGCCAGTTCCGCCCATCTCCCCGCGCGCAAACATGCATCCCCCGTTTGTGGCAAAATGACCATTCCGGCGTCCTCATCGGTCTCATTCAATGCCCACGCTCACCGAACAGCGCGAACAGGTCTTCGACTCCTTCCGCAAATGGGGCTACCTCGCGGCCGATCTCGATCCTCTCGGCCTCGCCCGCCGCATCTCTCTGCCCGAACTCGAAGGCGATTCCGAAGAACACCACGCCGCGCGCAGCTTCTACTGCGGCACGATCGGCGCGGAATTTTCCCACATTGTAGACGCCGCGCGCCGCCGCTGGATTCAGGAGCGCATGGAAGCCCCGCCGCACGCACCCGATCGCGCGCACCTTCTCGAGCGGCTCGCCTCCGCGGATATCTTCGAGCAATTCATCCAGGCGCGTTACCCGGGCGCCAAACGGTTTTCCCTTGAAGGCAGCACGTCGCTGATTCCGTTTCTCGACGAAACCCTCGAAGCCGCCGCGGGGTTCGGCGGCCGACAGGTGATCATCGGTATGAGCCACCGCGGACGCCTCAACGTGATCCGGCACACTGTGGGGCGGCAGGCCGCGGAGATTTTTGCCGGCTTTGAAGATGTTGACCCGCGCAGCGTGCTCGGCGCCGGCGACGTCAAATACCATCGCGGCGCCACCGGAGAGTACCGCGCGCGCAACGGCAGCGACCTGCACATCCACCTGGTCTCGAATCCCAGCCACCTGGAATTTGTAGACCCCGTGGTGGTCGGCCGCGCCTATGCGAAACAGCTGCGCCTCGGCAGTCCGCAGGGAAAGCAGCAGGTGTGGCCCATCGTGCTGCACGGCGACGGCGCATTTGCCGGGCAAGGCGTGCTGGCCGAGACGCTCAACATGGGCAGCCTGCGCGCGTATTCTGTGGGCGGCACGCTGCACGTGATCGTGAACAATCTGATTGCGTTCACCACGCTGCCGGAGGATTTGCAGGCCTCTCCGTTCGCCTCCGATGTTGCCCGCCGCGCGCCCATCCCCATCTTCCACGTGAATGGCGAAGACGTGGACGCGGTGGCCCGCGTGGCCCAGATGGCCGCCGAGTATCGCGCGACATTCGCGAGCGACGTTGTGGTGGACCTGGTGGGCTATCGCCGCCACGGCCACAGCGAAGTGGACGACCCCACCATCACCCAGCCCGTGCTCTATCGCCACATCAAGGAACATCCCGTGGCCTGGAAGATTTACGCGGAGCGCTGCGGCCTCGACGCGGAGCCTGTGGTGAAGCGTGTGCGCGAAGAACTTTCCGCGCAACAGAAGGAAGCCGGCAAATTCGCAAAGATTCCCTCCATGCGCCAGCTTCCCGCCTACTGGGGGCCGTTCTTCGGCGGCCGCTATAAACCGGAGTTCGAGGCGCCCACGCCCGTGGCCGCGGAGGAGTTGCGTGCCGTGGGCGAATTGCTCACCCAGGCGCCGGCCGGATTCCACGTGCACGCGAAAGTAAAAAAGCTGCTCGATCAGCGCCTCGAGATGTCGCGTGGCCAGCGGCCGGTGGACTACGGAATGGCCGAAGCCATGGCCTTTGCCACCCTTCTGCGCCAGGGAGTTCCCCTGCGTCTCTCCGGCCAGGATTCGCGCCGCGGCACGTTCAACCAGCGCCACGCCGCGCTGGTAGACACGGAGACGGAGGAGCAATATCTGCCGCTCGAGCGCATGGGCTCCGCCGGCGCGTGGTGCGAAATCTTCAATTCGCCCCTCTCCGAGGCCGCCGTGCTCGGCTTTGAATATGGAGTCAGCCGCGATTATCCCGAGGCGCTGGTGCTCTGGGAGGCGCAGTTCGGCGACTTCGCCAACGGCGCGCAGGTCGTAATCGACCAATTCATCGCCGCGGGCGAAGACAAATGGGGCCTGCTCTCCGGCCTGGTGATGCTGCTCCCGCACGGCTACGAGGGCCAGGGGCCAGAACACTCGAGCGCCCGCATCGAGCGTTTTTTGCATCTGGCCGCGCGCGATAATTTCCAGATCTGCCAGCCCTCCGATGCCGCGCAGTATTTTCACCTGCTGCGCCGCCAGGCGTTGCGCAAATGGCGCAAGCCGCTCGTCGTCTTCACGCCCAAAAGCATGCTGCGCCATCCCGACGCGTCTTCGCCCATCGAAGCGTTTACGCGCGCGCACTTCCGCCCCGTACAGCGCGACCATGAAGTCGCCAACGCCTCGCGCATCCTCATCTGCACCGGAAAGATCGGCCACGAACTCCGCGCGGAGCGCAAGCGCATCGGCGACACCACAACCGCGATCCTGTTCCTCGACCAGATGTACCCGTTCCCCGAGCAAGACCTTACCGAAGCCTTCGCGCAGCACCCCGCCGCGCGCGAGGTCGTCTGGGTGCAGGAAGAGCCGGCCAACATGGGCGCGCTGTTCTTCGTCCTGCCGCGCATCGAGCGCCTGGCGCGCGGCGTTGCGGTGCTTTCCGTCAAGCGCTCCGCGAGCGCGACGCCCGCCACCGGCTCCGCGAAGGCCCACGAGATGGAGCAGCAGACGTTGTTGACTCTAGCGTTCTCCTTAGGCAAGGATTGACGTCGCATCGCAGGGGCGCTGCTAGCTGCGCCCCGTCTGGAGCCCCGCCCATGTCCGAACCGACGAAAGAAGAATTGCTGGCCCGCATCGCCGAACTTGAAAAGCAAAGCGGCTCGCGCAAAAAAGGCACCCTCGAATTCCGAGTCGGAGAGAAAGGCGGCGTAAGCGTCTACGGCCTCGGCCGCTTCCCAGTCACTCTCTACTACGAGCAATGGATCCGCCTGCTGGACGCCCACGAAGGCCTCCGCGCCTTCCTGGAAGAAAACAAGCACCGCCTCAAACTGAAAGACCAGCAGTAACCAGCCATTGATTTCGCGCGCCGGAGAAAGAACTCGCTGCTCCGGTATCGCTTGACTTTTCGCCCTATCTTCGCCTATGGTTGTCCCCGTAGGCCGCGCGCCACTTGAGCGGCCGGGAGGCACGCCATGGCCCTGACCAAGCGTCAAAAGCAAGTCCTCGATCTCCTGGTGAGTTTTCAGAACAAGAAGGGCTACGCGCCCAGCTACGAGGAGATTGCCAAGGGGCTGGACCTCGCCTCCCTCGCCACGGTCCACAAGCACATCCTCACGCTCGAGCGCAAAGGCTTCATCCGCCGCGGCTACAACCAGAGCCGCTCCATTGAGGTCCTGCAACTCCCCAAGCCCGTGCGCGAAGAAATCATCGAGCGCGCCGCAGTCACGGAACTGCGCCTGCTGGGCCGTATCGCCGCGGGCAAGCCGCTCGAGTCCGTGGAAGACCGCGAAACGATTTCGCTTTCCGATTTCACCCGCTCGAAAGACGTGTTTGTGCTGAAAGTCAAGGGCGAGTCCATGGTGGACGATCACATCCTGGACGGCGATTACGTGGTAGTCGAGCCCACACAAGTGGCCAACAACGGCGAAATCGTCGTAGCCCTGGTGGGCGGCGACGAAGCCACCCTCAAGCGCTTCTACCGCGAAGGCGCCGGCCGCATCCGCCTGCAACCCGCCAATTCCGCCATGGAGCCCATCCGCGTAGCCGCCGCCGACGTAAGAATCCAGGGCCGCGTTCTGGGCGTCCTCCGCAAATACTGACGTCCCAGTGGCGCGGGCATTTCTGCCCGCGCTCCTTGTAACTCCGCCAGCCTGCCCGGCACGCCAGCCCCCGTGGCGGCCCCGCATCTTTCCCCCTTTGAATATGAACCCAGCCTTCGCCCAGACGCCCGGCCAAGGAATGCCCCTGCACCACACACGTACCTTTCCCGCCGTCCCGCCCCACTTCCCGCTTGCTCCTTTCCCGCCTCGGCGCTAGTCTCAGCATTCCCGGCCGACTCTGGCGAGGAGGCATACAGATGAGCACAGTGGACCCAAGCCGTCCCATCCCAGCGATAGGCACTGCTTCGGCGCGCATTGGACCGAGCGTGCAGGTAAAGGGCGAGATCAACGGCAGCGAAGATCTGGAAATTCACGGCAGCGTGGAAGGCACCGTATCGCTCGACGAGCGGCGGTTGACGATTGGCCCCACCGCAAAGGTGAGCGCCGACCTTTCCGCCCGCGAGATCGTGATCTACGGCAGCGTGAAGGGGAACTTGCGCGCCAAGGACCGCATCGAGATCAAGAAAGACGGCTCCGTAATCGGCGACCTCTCCACCGCGCGCATCATGATTGAAGACGGCGCCTACTTCAAAGGCTCCATCGAAATCGACAAGAGCGCCGAAGCCCAGCGCGCCATCAAGGCGCAACCCGCCCACGCGGGATAACAGCGGCAAGGGCCCATCGCCGCAACGGCGACCTCGTTGACTTCCACGAGTGGTTCTAGTAATCTCGACGATTGTCCCTACTGGGAAAGGTGTGACTGAGCGATGCGTACGTATGTTCCTTCCGGCGGAAGGGCCGAAGAGCTGAGCAAGGGCAACAGCTGGTTCGTCGTGGATGCCGACGGCGCGGTGCTGGGCCGTCTGGCCACGCGCGTGGCGCGTTTGTTGCTCGGCAAAGACAAGCCCGAGTTCACCCCGCATGTGGATTGCGGCGATCATGTGGTGGTGATCAACGCGGCGAAGATCGTGCTGACCGGCCGCAAGATCGAACAAAAGGTCTACTACCGGCATAGCGGGTATCCCGGCGGTCTGCGGGAAACGGGCGTGAAGAAGCTGCTCGCCGAGCGGCCCGAAGAAGTCATACGCGAAGCCGTCCTGGGCATGCTGCCCAAGAACAAGCTGCGCGCTCATCGTGCCAAGAAGTTGCGCATCTACAAGGATGCGAAGGGTCTGGATCGCCACTCCGCGCAGAAGCCCCAGTCGCTCGCGGTGTAAGGAAGGCATCCCACCAGCCGTTTCACGAACGGAACCATGGAGGAAAGAGTTTTGAGCACACAACCCATCGTAGTCGTGCCTCCGGCCGCTCCGCCGCGCGATCCGAAGCTTCCGTTCTACGGCACGGGCCGCCGCAAGGAAGCCATCGCGCGCGTGTTTCTGCGCCCCGGCACGGGCAAATTCACGATCAACGGCCGCAGCCTGGAAAGCTACTTCAGCAACGCCGTGTGGCGCCTGATTGCCACGGAAGCGCTGCGCTTTACCGAACTCGAGGGCAAGGTGGACATCATGTGCACCTGCCGTGGCGGCGGCGCCGCCGGACAGGCCGATGCGATAAAGATGGGCCTCTCCCGCGCCATCTCCCTGCACGATACGGAACTGCGGCCCAAGCTGCGCAAGAGTGGATTCCTGACGCGCGATTCGCGCATGAAAGAGCGCAAGAAGTACGGACAGAAGGGCGCTCGCAAGCGCTTCCAGTACAGCAAGCGCTAGTCCAACGATCTCTGTCTCTTCCGTTCCGAGGCTTCGGGACGCAAGAGGCAAATTCACGGCCGGCAAGGCGCCGGCAAACGGGCTTCGCGGCCCGCTTCTCCGTTTCTCGCGGGGAAGAGTGCCGCGGTCCGGGCTTACGGAGGTCCCTTGGCAGTCGAAATCTCCATGAAAGAGCTCCTCGAGGCGGGTGTCCACTTCGGACACCAGACCCGCCGCTGGAATCCGAAGATGAAGGAATACATCTTCGGGGAACGCAACGGGATCCACATTGTGGATCTGCAGAAGACCCTGAAGATGTTCCGCGACGCGGCGCGCTACGTAAGCGAGCTCACGGCGCAAGGCCGCGCCGTGCTGTTCGTGGGCACCAAGCGCCAGGCGCAGGAAGCCGTGGCCGAAGAGGCCAAGCGCTGCGGCATGTACTTCGTGAACAACCGCTGGCTCGGTGGAACGCTGACGAACTTTGCCACCGTGCAGAAGTCCATCAAGCGCCTGCGCGAGCTGAAGGCCATGAAGGAAGATGGCCGCATGGCGCAGCTCTCGAAGAAGGAAGCCGCGCGCCTCGATCGCGAGTTGAAGCACCTGCATGCGAACCTCGAAGGCATCGAGGCCATGGCCGCGCTGCCGGATGCGCTGTTTGTGATCGATTCCAGTTGCGAGGATATTGCGGTCAAGGAAGCCCGGCGCATGGGCATTCCCGTGGTTTCCATTGTGGACACGAACTGCGATCCGGACCTCGTGGACGTGGTGATTCCCGGCAACGACGACGCGCTGCGCGCCATCAAGCTGTTCACCTCCAAGATCGCCGATGCGGTCAAGGAAGGCCGCGAGCAGTTCGAGCGGTCGCAGCTCGAATCGCAGAAGATCAGCGAGCCCTCCGTGGACGGATCCGCGCCTTCCGCGGAAGCGGCTGCGTTTGTCGAAGCGGGCGCCTACGAGGACTACGAGAAGCAGGAAGGATACTTCGTGGACCGGGCTTTCGAGACGCCCGCAACCGAAGTCCCGGCTGAAGTTCCGGCCGAACCTCCGGCCGAACCCGCGGCTGAACCGGTGGCCGCAGCAGTCCTGGCCCCATCCGAGAAAGACAGCAAGACGTAATCGCCCCGATAGCAGGGCCGCAGCGGTTGCACACTCGCTCGCGATCGATGAGCGGCGCGTGCAGCCAAACGGCCCGGGCGCCAAGGGAATAGCGAAGACATGAGCACCCAGCCAGGACAAGACGGACAACCCCAGATTTCCGCGCAACTCGTCAAGACGCTGCGCGAGCGCACCGGCGCGGGCTTCAGCGACTGCCGCGCGGCCCTCGTCGGAGCCAAGGGAGACCTGGACGCCGCCGCCGCCATCCTTCGCGAGAAGGGCCAGGCGGCAGCCAAAAAGAAAGAGCAGCGCGCGGCCTCGGAAGGCGCGGTGGGCAACTACCTGCACGCCGGCGGGCGCATCGCCTCGCTCGTGGAAGTGAACTGCGAGAGCGACTTCGTGGCGCGCACCGACGAATTTCAGCGCCTGTGCCACGACCTGGCCATGCACGTGGCCGCGCTCAGCCCGCGCTACGTGCGGCGCGAAGACGTGCCCGCGGACCTGGTGGCCCGCGAGCGCGCGATCTACCGCGAGCAGGCGCTGGCCTCCGGCAAACCGGAAAACCTGCTCGAGCGTATCGCCGAGGGCAAGCTCGAGAAGTTCTTCGCCGAGAGTTGTCTTTACGAGCAGCATTTCATCAAGGACGAGCAGATCACCGTGCGCGACCTGATCCAGCAGACCGTTTCCAAGGTCGGCGAGAACATCTCCGTACGGCGCTTCGCACGCTTCAAAGTGGGCGAGAACTCGGGCGCTTCAGATCCCCCGCCGGCGGGTTCCGACGAGGCCCCGGCGCTTACCGCCTGACCGCTCGCGGCTGGCTGCCGCACCGCGGCTTCCTCTGCTAGAATGGCCGCAGCACAGGGAGTGCCGTTCGCATGGCCGTGGCACAAGGGAGCTCCGTGGGACCCGCTTCTCGTACGCATCTCCTCTATAAGCGCATCCTGCTCAAGATCTCCGGCGAGTCCCTCCAGGGACCTCAGGGTTACGGCATTCACGGCGAAACCATCGCGAAAATGGCGGCTGAGATCCAGGCCGTGCTCGATCTGGGCGTGGAGATCGCCGTTGTGGTGGGCGGCGGCAACATCTTCCGCGGAGCGCGCCAGGGCGGCCTGAAAATCGAACGCGTCACGGGCGACTACATGGGCATGCTCGCCACAGTCATCAATTCGCTGGCGCTGCAGGACGCGCTCGAAAAGACCGGATGCCACACCCGGGTGATGAGCGCGATCGAAATGCATCAGGTGGCCGAGCCTTTCATCCGCCGCCGCGCTACGCGCCACCTGGAAAAAGGCCGCGTGGTGATTCTCGCCGCTGGCACTGGAAACCCCTATTTCTCCACGGACACGGCCGCTGCGCTGCGCGCGGTGGAAATCAAGGCGGGAGCGATCCTCAAGGCCACGCGCGTGGACGGCATCTACGACGCCGACCCGGAAAAAGTGCCCGGCGCCAAGCGCTTCGCCCGCATCGACTACCTGGAAGTGATTCAGCGGGGCCTGCAAGTGATGGACACGACCGCGATTTCGCTCTGCATGGACAACAAGCTGCCCATCGTAATTTTCGACATGAACAAACCGGGCAACGTGCAGCGCGTGGTGCGCGGAGAGAAGGTAGGCTCGGTGGTCTGCTCGGCGCAGTAAAAATCTGCGCTCCCTCCGGAGGTGCATCCCATGACGGCGATTGCCACAACCAAAGACGCTCTGAGCCAGGCGCGGACGCGCATGGAGAAGGCGTTCGAGGATTTTCGCAAGGAGCTGGCCGGCGTGCGCACGGGCCGCGCCAACGTAGGGCTGCTCGATCACATCCGCGTGGACTATCACGGCACGCCGATGCCCATCAACCAGCTCGGCACGATGACGGTGCCCGACCCGACGACGATCCTGATTTCGCCCTGGGATCCGAGCGTGGTGCCGCTGGTGGACAAGGCCATCCGCACCTCGGACCTGGGCCTAAATCCCGCCACCGACGGCAAGGTGGTGCGCGTGCCCATCCCGGCGCTCACCGAAGACCGGCGCAAGG
>DATFZR010000487.1:0-5431 GCA_035314265.1 Candidatus Acidiferrales bacterium | reverse complement strand
CGAATCACTTGCGGAGTTGACCGGAGCCCGCCAGGCAGACACATTGCGGCGCGCCTACGCCGCCGCCGACGTTTTTGTCTTGCCCACGCAGGTGGAAGGGTTCGGCGTGGTTTTTCTGGAAGCGATGCACAGCCGGCTGCCGGTAGTGGCAGTGCGTGCCGCGGCCACCCCGGAGGTCGTGGAAGACGGCGTGACCGGAATACTCGTTCCGCCGGGAGATTCCATGGAACTCGTTCGGGCGCTGATCGCGCTGCTCGGCGACGGCGACCGCAGACGCACCATGGGTGAAGCCGGGCGTCGGCGGGTGGAGCGTATGTACCTCTTTGAACATTTTACCGCGCGCTGGGAGCTCTGGCTTGCGGCTCAGGCGCCGGAGGCGCTGTACTCCGCCCGGCAGAGGGGCGCTTTTGCGTTTGCGCGCGCCGCCACGGGGGTCGCGTAGCCATGTGCGGGATTTGCGGCTGGTGGGAAAGGCAGGGGATAGGGCGGGTGGAGACGATGCCCGACATGCTCCGCCAGATGACGCCGCGCGGGCCCGATGACGAAGGCTCGACGGAAATCCATCCGCGCTCAGGCGGGATTCTGCGGCTGGGAGCGAGGCGGCTGGCGATCCAGGATCTTTCGCCGGCTGGGCACCAGCCCATGCAGGATCCTGTGACGGGCGCCTGGCTCGTGTTCAACGGTGAGATTTTCAACTTCCAGGAACTGCGCGGTGAGCTCGAATCGCGTGGCTGCCAGTTCCGCTCCCAGGGCGACACGGAAGTCCTGCTGCTGGGTTACCGCGAGTGGGGCGAGCAATTCCTGGAGCGGTTGAGAGGAATGTTCGCGCTCGCGCTGTGGGACGCGTCGCGGCAAACGCTGCTGCTGGTGCGCGACCGGCTGGGCATCAAACCGCTCTACTACGCGGAAACACCGGGGCGCCTCCTGTTTGCATCCGAACTGCGGGCCCTGCTGGCCAGCGGGCTGGTGGCGAGGGAGCTGGATGTTACGGGGCTCGATTCCTTCTTGAAATTCGGCGCCGTCCAGGAGCCGGTCACCATGGTGCGGGGAGTGCGCCTTCTGCCAGCGGGCTGCCTGCTCCGGTTCCATGAGGGCGCATCGCAGATCGAACGGTACTGGGATCTGCCTTCGGCCGCGCTGCCGCTCAACGGCGATCCGCGCGTGCGCGAGAAGCACATGGAAGCGCTGCGCGAGGAATTGGACACGGCCGTGCGCATGCGCCTTGTGAGCGATGTTCCGCTGGGCATCTTCCTCAGCGGCGGCTTGGACTCCACGGTGGTGGCGGCGATTGCGGCGCGGCACTGCACGCGCCTGAAAACCTTCACCGTCACGTTTGCGGAGGAGCAGTTCGCGGAGGGAGTGAAGGCACGGCAGGTAGCGCGCCTGCTGCAAACGGAACACCACGAAATCACGGTTTCCCAGGGAGACCTGCTGGAGACGCTGCCCGCCGGCGTCGCGGCCATGGATCAGCCGACCGTCGACGGGATCAACACGTACATGGTGTCGCGCGTTACGAAGCACGCCGGCGTCACCGTCGCGCTCTCCGGGCTGGGCGGCGACGAGCAATTTGCCGGCTATCGCAGCTTCCGCCTGGTGCCGCGCATGGAGTGGATGGAGCGGCGTGTGCCGCGCTGGATGCGCCGCGCGGCGGCAGGCGCGGCCAGCCCGCTTCTGGGAGGGAGCACGCGGGGAAAGAAGATGGAGCTGTGGCTGAAGGGCATGGACGCCTTTCCCCACCCCTTCTACCTGTCGCGGCTCATTTTTTCTCCCGCACAAATTGCGCGATTGATTCGTCCGGAGCGACTCCTGGAGATTCAGTTCGGCGTGTTTGTGGAGGAGTTTGCGCGCCAGCTGCGGCTGATCGAGCAGCATGATCCGGTGAATCGCGTGGCCTGCCTGGAACTGCTGGTGTACCTGCGCAACACGCTGCTGCGGGATACGGATTGCATGAGCATGGCCCATTCGCTGGAGGTCCGCGTGCCGCTGCTCGACCACCGCGTCACGGAGAAGGCTCTGCTGCTGCCCGGCCGGTGGAAGACGGAGGGCCGCCAGCGGAAATCCCTGCTGGTGACGGCCGCGGGGCGCGAGCTGCCGTCGAAAATCCTCCGCCAGCCCAAACGCGGATTCGAATTTCCGTGGGACCAATGGCTGCGCGGCCAGTTGCGCTCCGCTGTTGAAGCGGCGCTGGCGGAGCCCGGCCCGGTGCTCGAATCGGCGATCAACTGGCAGGATGTCCGCCACACCTGGTCTGAATTTCTGGCCGGGCGCTGCCACTGGTCGCGCGTATGGATGTTCTACGTGCTTCGGCAATGGGCCGCGCAGAATCTGACGGCATGAAGGTGGCATGAAAGTATTGATCAATGCGGTGTCCGCAAAGCTGGGCGGCGCGGCCACCTATTTGCGCAATCTGGTGCGTTCGCTCGAAGCGCAGGCGGAGCCGGACGACCGCTTCGTGGTTGTGGTGCCGCCGGAGCGCGCCCGGGAGATTGGCCAGACCGGGCGGCTCGTCCGCGTGATTTCCAGTACCGCCGCATCGGGCTCCTATGCGCGCCGTTGGTGGTGGGACCAGGTGACGCTGCGCCGGCTGGTGGCGCGAGAGAAGCCCGACGTGCTGTTTTCTTCCGCTAATTTCGCCATGCTCTCGTGTCCCTGCCCGCAGGCGCTGCTGGTGCGCATCCCCATCTATTTCTCGCGCGAGTATCGCGAGCACGTATTGCCCGGGAAATCGGCCGCATTTCGCCTGGAAACGGCGCTGCGCCGGTGGCTCGTCTGCCGGTCGGCTGGGAATGCGGACTGCGTGGTGACGCCCTCCGCGGCCATGCTGGAAGACCTGCAGCAATTCGCAAAGATTCCCAGCGAGCGGATGCGCGTGATCCCTTACGGCGTTCCACGGGAGCGAATCGCCGCGACTGATTTGCCTCCGGCGCCGGCGGCGCAGCGCGATGCCGCCGGGCCCCTGCGCGTGCTCTGGGTCTCGCATTACGCCGACCACAAAAATCTGGCCACATTGTTGCGGGCGTCGGCACTCCTGCGCGAGCGCGGGGCACCCGTGGAATTGCGGTTGACGATCGAGTCTCCAGGCGCAACAGGCCAGCGCGGCCAGCACACGCTCATGCCGGAAGACGAGCGGCAACTGCTCGTCGGTCTGGACGGCTGCGTGCGTTATCTGGGCGTGCTGGAGTACGAGCAGATCTGGCAGGCCTACCGCGAGGCCGATGTCTTCGTGTTTCCCTCGCTGTGCGAGTCGTTCGGCCATCCACTGGTGGAAGCGATGGCCGGCGGGCTGCCCGTTGTGGCCTCGGACATCCCCGTGCACCGCGAGATCTGCGGCGAGGCCGCCCAGTATTTTCCGGCGCACGACGCGGAGGCGTTGGCCGCGCGGCTGGCCGCGGTGGCCGGCGACGCAGGCCTGCGCGCCGAGTTGGCGCGGCGCGGGGCCGCCCGCGTGCATGGCTTCATCTGGGAGGATCACGTCGAGCGGTTGCTCGCGCTGCTTCGCGAGCTGGCCGCGCCACGCGGGGCACGCGAGCCCGCGGCAGCGCAGGTGGCCTGAATTGCAACTGCAGTCGATTTCGTAGCGTTTCTTTCGGTTTCGTCCACAAAACAATGTGCGGCATAACAGGCGGGGTTCCCGGCATTGACGCGCGGGTGCTCCAGCGCATGACGGCGGCGCTGGCGCATCGCGGGCCGGACGGCGAGGGCTACTTCCATGCCGCGGGCCAGCCTGGGGACAGGGCCGGCGCCAGGGCTGCGGCCAGCCTGGGCCACAGGCGCCTCGCCGTGATCGACCTGGCGCGCGGCCAACAGCCCATGACCAGTGCCGACGGCCGCTGGACGATCGTGTTCAACGGCGAGATTTACAACTTCCGTGAACTCGGCAGGGAGCTCGAAAGCTGTGGCGTCGCGTTGCGTACGAAATCGGATACGGAAGTGCTGCTGGAGGCGTGGGCGCGATGGGGCGTGGAGGCTCTCGAGCGCCTGCGCGGCATGTTTGCCTTTGCGCTGTGGGACGCGCGGGAGCGCGCACTCTGGCTGGTGCGCGACCGGCTGGGCGTAAAGCCTCTCTATTACGCGCCGGCCGGCGACGGCCTGCTGTTCGGGTCGGAGATCAAAGCGCTGCTCGCGCATCCCGGCGTGTCGCGTCGCCTGCGGCCCTCTGCGATCGACGATTACCTCACCTACCTCTACGTTCCGGCGCCGCAAACGATTTTCGAGGGCGTCGAGGAGCTTCCGCCCGCCCACTGGCTGCGTTTTTCGAACGGTGCAATCGAGTTGCGCCGCTACTGGCAGGCGCTGCCGCGGCCTGCGGGCGAGGCGAAGAAGGCCGGCGCCGAAGAATTGTGCGCACTGCTGGACGACGCGGTTCGCATGCGGCTGGTAAGCGATGTCCCCCTCGGCGCCTTTCTGAGCGGAGGAATCGATTCGAGCAGCATCGTCGCGCTTGCTGCGCGATCGCAGCGGGAGCCGGTGCGCACGTTCAGCCTGGGTTTTGGCGCCGGGGAGGAACACTACACGGAGCTGGAGTACGCGCGGCTGGTCTCTGGCCGCTACTCCACCGAGCACCGTGAACTGACCGTTCGTCCCAACTGCGCCGAGTTGTTGCCGCGCATGGTCTCGCTTTTCGACGAACCGTTCGGCAATCCCACGGCGTTGCTGCTTCACGCGCTTTCCGCCGCCACCCGGGAGCACGTGACCGTTGCTCTGGCTGGCGACGCGGGAGACGAGCTGTTTCTGGGGTATCCGCGGTACCTGGGCGCGCGGCTGCGGCGCGCGTGGGGCGCCGTGCCTTCGCCTGTTCGCCGTGCGGCCTCCGCGCTCGCGCGTGCGGTTCCTGAGGGCACAAACGGCTTCCACGCCAGGCGCCGTGCGCGCGAGTTTCTCTCCGCGGGGGATGGTTCGTGGCAGAGCGCGTACGTCGGCTGGGTCACATATTTCAATCCGGCACAGCGCCGCGAACTGTATTCGCCGGAATTCTCCGCGGCCGTGGACGGGCATTTCGCGGAGAGCTTCCTCGAAGACCGATTCGCGGAGGTCGCCGGCGCTGATCCGCTGGACCAGGCATCCTACGTGGACCTGCATTCTTTTCTGCCCCACAACGTGCTCCAGTACGGCGACCGCATGAGCATGGCGCATGCTCTCGAGCTGCGCCAGCCGTTTACGGATCATCGCCTGGTGGAGTTTGCGCTGGGCCTGCCGGCGGAGCAGAAACTGCGCGGGCGCGATACGAAGCACTTGCTGCGCGTCGCCATGCGGCCGCTGCTGCCCGAGCAGACTCTGCGCCGTTCGAAGCTGGGTTTGAATCCGCCGCTCGGCCGCTGGCTGCGTGGCGAACTCGCGCCTCTGGTGGACCGCTATCTATCGCCGGAGGCGATCCGGCGGCGCGGGTGGTTCCGTCCGGAGGCCATCGCGCGCATGCGCGGCGATTTTGAGA
>DATFZR010000486.1:0-2956 GCA_035314265.1 Candidatus Acidiferrales bacterium | reverse complement strand
CGAGGCCCTGCGCGTGACGCTTTCGCCGCAGGAGCTGGAGGCGCTGGCCATCAAGCCCACGGAAAACTTGCAGGCTTACGATCTGTATCTGCGCGGCAAACGTTACGCTAGGCGCCAGACGCGCCAGGACCTCGAGTTTGCCTTACAGATGTTTGAAAACTCCGTCGCGCTGGACGGCAGTTTTGCCCTGGCGTATGCCGCCTGCGCCAATGCCTGCGCCATGTTCTACTGCAACTACAGCCGCGACACGGTGTGGGTGGACCGCGCGCGCGAAGCCTCCGGCAAAGCCGTAGCCCTGCGCTGGGATTTGCCCGAGGTGCAGGTAAGCCAGGCCTGGGTGCTGTATGCCGCCGAATTGAATGACGAGGCCGTCCGCATGGTCAAGAAGGCCATCGAGCGCAAGCGCGACTGCGAAGGCGCCTATTACCTGCTCTGCAGGTCGCTGTTTGCGGCGGGACGTTATCAGGAGGTGGTGGACGTTGCCGATGCCGCCATCGAAGCCAGCGGCGAAGACTACAACGCTTACGTGCCCATCCTGAACACCCTCGGGGCCATGGGCAAACATGAAACCAAGCGCAACATGCTGCACCGCAGGACGGCGGCCCTCGAAAACCATTTGAAACAAGTACCGGAAGACGCGCGGGCCCGCATCCTGCTGGCCGGCGACTACGCGGATTTGGAACGCCCGGAAGACGCGCTCCGCGAGCTGAATCTGGCTCTCACACTGCGCGCCAACGAAGCCTCGATTCTCTACAACGCGGCCTGCACTTACTGCGGCCTCAAAAGGAAGCCGGAAGCCATCGACGCACTGCGCAAAGCCTGGGAGGCCGGCTTCCGCGACGCGGTTTGGGCGCGCCGCGACCCGGACCTCACCCCCCTTCACGGCGACCCGGAGTTCGATCGCCTTTATCCCGAAGCTCCCCCGTCTGCGTAACCCTTGGGTTGCAGACGCGGCTGAACGCTTCTCAGTGGGAGGTTCTGCCCTTGCAGTCGCCGTGACCGCAGGAGCAATCGATGGTCGGTTTCTCTTCCATGGTCTCGCACTGCGTGCTGCAGAACTTGCCTGAAGTTGTGAGGCACGAACAAATGGGGTGCGCGCACTTCTCGGCTTTTGTGGTGGTCATTTTCCCCTTCTCGATTTAGATCTGCCGCTTTGTCTGTCACATCGTGCTGACAGGAAGATTCTTTCGTTCGGAACGCACGGCCGGATTCAACTCTCGGACGTTCCTTACGCGACCGCCATGCAAGCGGCGTTCAGTACCCGCCGTCCATCCCGCCGCCGTGTCCGGCGCCCACCAGTTCCGCATCGTCTTCGCGGATATCGGCGACCAGCGCTTCCGTGGTGAGCATCAATGCGGCGATAGAAGCCGCGTTTTGCAGCGCCAGGCGAGTGACCTTTGCGGGATCGATCACGCCGGCTTGAATCATGTCGCCGAACTCGCCGGTTTGCGCGTCGAAGCCGAAATTGTCGTCCTTCGACTCGCGCACGCGTCCAACAATCAACGAGCCTTCGTGTCCGGCGTTCTGAGCGATCTGGCGCATGGGCTCTTCCAGGGCGCGCGTGACGATCCTAACTCCGACGGCCTCGTCCCCTTCGAGCTTCATCTTTTCGAGCGCGGAAATGCAGCGAACGAGCACCACACCTCCGCCGGGCACGATGCCTTCCTCGACCGCGGCGCGCGTGGCGTGCATGGCATCCTCGACGCGGGCCTTTTTCTCCTTCAACTCGGTCTCGGTGGCCGCGCCGACCTTGATCACGGCGACGCCGCCCACCAGCTTGGCAAGCCGCTCCTGCAGCTTCTCGCGGTCGTAGTCTGAGGTGGACTCCTCGACCTGGGTGCGGAGCTGCTTGATGCGGCCTTCGATGTCGCCCTTCTTGCCCGCGCCTTCGATGATCGTGGTGTTGTCCTTGTCGATGGTGATCTTTTTGGCGCGGCCCAGGTCTTCCGTTTTCACGTTTTCGAGGTTCATGCCCAGGTCCTCGGTGATGGCTTTGCCGCCCGTGAGAATGGCGATGTCTTCCAGCATGGCTTTGCGGCGGTCGCCGAAGCCTGGCGCCTTGACGGCGACGCACACCAGCGTGCCGCGCAGCTTGTTCACCACCAGGGTGGCCAGCGCCTCGCCCTCAATGTCTTCGGCGATGATCAGCAGAGGCTGCTTGGAGCTGGCGCTGCGTTCGAGTATGGGAAGCAGGTCCTTCATGGAGCTGATCTTCTTCTCGTAAATCAGGATCTGGACGTCTTCGAGCACGCACTCCATGCGCGCCGGGTCTGTGACGAAGTAAGGCGAAAGGTAGCCGCGGTCGAACTGCATGCCCTCGACCACCTCGAGAGTGGTCTCCATGGTGCGCGATTCTTCGACGGTGATCACGCCGTCTTTGCCGACCTTTTTCATGGCTTCGGCAATGATGCTGCCAACCTGCTTATCGCTGTTGGCGCTGATGGTGCCGACCTGAGCGACCATGTCGCCCTTGACCTCGCGGGAACGCTTTTTGATCTCCGCCACGGCGACTTCAACGGCGCGGTCAATGCCGCGCTTGAGGGCCATGGGACTGGCGCCGGCGGCCACGGTGCGCACGCCCTCGCGGAAGATGGCCTGAGCCAGAACCGTGGCGGTGGTGGTGCCATCGCCGGCCACGTCGGACGTCTTCGACGCGACCTCGCGTACCATCTGGGCGCCCATGTTTTCCAGCGGATCGCGGAGAACGATCTCCTTCGCCACGGTCACGCCGTCTTTGGTAATGACCGGCGAGCCAAACTTCTTTTCGATCACGGCATTGCGGCCCCTGGGGCCGAGCGTGATCTTCACCGTGTCTGCCAGAATATTCACACCGCGCAGAATCGCCTGACGCGAACCCTCACCCATCACAATTTGTTTTGCCATTGAAGTTCACCCTCCCGGGTGAAAAGAGATTCCCTGCCCAACTGAAAATCTGAAACTTGGTATGACTATTTCC
>DATFZR010000485.1:0-2832 GCA_035314265.1 Candidatus Acidiferrales bacterium | reverse complement strand
CGCCGCCGGGAATCGTCTTGTCGCAGCCCACCAGTGTCACCAGGCCGTCGAGGTGATGCCCCAGCGCCACCAGCTCCATCGAATCCGCGATCACCTCGCGGCTCACCAGAGACGTGCGCATCCCCTCGCTGCCCATGGTGATCCCATCGGAAATCGCCACGGTGTTGAACTCCATGGGCGTTCCGCCGGCCTCGCGCACTCCCTGTTTGATTTGTTCGGCCAGGCGCCGCAGGTGGAAGTTGCACGGCCCGATCTCGGTCCAGGTGTTGGCGATTCCCACCAGAGGTTTGCGCAGGTCTGCGTCTGAGAAGCCGATGGCTTTCAGCATGGCTCGCGCCGGCGCACGGCTGGCGCCGTCTGTGATGGCCCCGCTATTCCGTTTACCGTTCGATTCCCCCGCCACCGCTCTCTCCTCCCGGTTTACGCGCACCGCCCCCGCGGAGCGCGCCCTCCCGCTGCCTGCCATCGCCGCCAGAAAGCAAAAACCCACCGCCAGATTCGCTTCCGGCGGTGGGTTCTGTAAGCTTTTATTACTTCTAGCTCAGCAGCCCCCTCCAGAAGCGCCGGTAAATACGACTACTCGTACGAAACCGAGTCGCAGGGTAATTCGGCGCCCGAGCTGTGAGGACGGCTGCATAACGAAACATGATGCTATTCCGAACAGTATAATCACGTCAAGAACATTTTTTCGGCCGCGTTCCCGGCGCCACCACCCCGCAGCCCGGGAGCCTCGGGGCGGGCCGCCCCCCGGCCTTCCCCACTCCTTTCCTCTTGCGCTTCTACAGGAGAGGCGTTACACTCTCTCCTGTAGAAGCGACAGGGGGAAGCATTGGCCAACCAACGCATCGAGCTCCCGCAGGGCACGCTGGACCTGCTGATCCTGAAGACCCTGGCACTCGAGCCGCAACACGGCTGGGCCATTTCCGAGCGGGTGCAGCAGATTTCAAGCGACGTGCTGCGCCTCCAACAGGGCTCACTCTACCCGGCCCTGCATCGCCTGGAGCGCCGCGGCTGGATCAAAGCGCACTGGGGCACTTCCGAGAACAATCGTCGCGCAAAGTATTACGAATTGACGGCCACGGGCAGAAAGCAACTCGAAGCCGAAGAAAGCGCCTGGCGCAAGCTGACGGCAGCCGTCGCGCAGGTGCTGGAGACGGCCTAGCCGGTGGGACAGACTTCAGTCTGTCCCTCAGAAAACGAACGAAGCAAGAACAGCGAGAGGAAAAATGGGCAACCTCATCACCGACTTCCTCCACCGCATCCGGTCTCTCTTCCGCCGGGACTCCGTCGAATCGGAAATGAACGACGAACTCCGCTTCCACATGGAGCAGCAAGCCAAAAAGCACACCGCCGCTGGAATCGCGCCCGAAGAAGCCGCGCGCCGCGCCCGCATCGAGCTGGGTGGTGTGGAGCAGGTCCGCGAGGAATGCCGCGACGCCCGCGGCACGCGCCTGTTGGAGACCCTCGTGCAGGACGTCCGCCACGGACTCCGCATGCTTCGGAGAAATGCGGGATTCACCACCGTCGCCGTCCTGACGCTGGCCCTGGGAATCGGGGCGAATACAGCAGTGCTCAGCGTGGCCAACGCAGTCCTGTGGCGCTCGCTGCCCTTCCCGAATTCCTCGCAGCTCGTCAGAATCCAGGAATCACACGCACGCGCAGCGAATCTGACGGGCGCAACCTTCCGCGATCTTGAATCCGGCAACCACGCATTTTCCGAAGTGGCCGACTTCCGCGTGCTCCCCAAGAACCTGGGCGACTCGCGGAGCGGCACTCCGCCCGAGGAAATCCGATTGGCAGTCGTCTCCCGGAACTTCTTCGCACTCTTGAATACTCCGCCCTTTCTCGGCCGCACCCTGTCAGCCGAAGAGTTCCAGGCGGGAGGCCCGCGAGCCGCCGTCCTCAGCTACGCCCTCTGGCAACGGCGATATCGCGAGAGTCCCGCCATCATTGGAAACACGGAAATGATTCACGGGCAGCCCTACCTCGTGGTGGGGATCATGCCGCGCACTTTTTCCTATCCCGAGGGAGTCGAGGCCTGGTCGGCCCTGCAGGACGACGAAGCCGTCCCCGAAAACCGGCGTTCTCACCTTTTCACCACGCTCGGCCGTTTGCGTCCAGGCGCCTCCCTGTCGCAGGGGCTCGCCGATTTGCACGCCGTGGCCATTCGCGTGGCGCAGTCGGATCCAACTTCCGATCCCGGCATGGAGCTGATTGCGGAGCCCCTCGAGCAAAACCTGAACGCAGGCGTGCGTCCGGCGATGTTGCTATTGCTTGGCGCTGTGGCGATTGTCCTTGTAATGGCTTGCGCCAACGTCGCTCATCTTCAAATCTCCCGCGCCGCCGTCCGCCAGAAGAGCATTGCGGTGCGGGCCGCTCTGGGCGCGAGCAGGGGCCGCCTGATCCGGCAACTCCTGACGGAGAGTGCGCTCTTGGGAATGCTGGGTGGCGCGGCGGGCTGCGTCGCGGGCGCCTGGTTCGTGCGGCTTGTTCTGGCAGCCTACCCGGGCGCGCTCCCACATTTCCCCGCACAGTCCTCCGCAGCCCTGCTCGACCGCGGATTCCTGGCTCTCGCCGTTCTCGTCGCTCTGGTGGCGGCATTGCTGGCCGGGATCTTTCCGGCGCTGCAACTCTCCCGGGCGGACTTGCGCAAAGAACTCGTGGAGACGGGCCGAAGCATCGGCTCGGCGCTTCGCCAGCGGATTCGCTCCGGTCTGATCATCGGCCAGATCGCGCTGGCCCTGATCCTGGTGGTGAGCGCCGGTTTGCTGATCAAGACGATCATGCTGCTCGCCCGCGTAAATCCCGGCTACCAGGCCTCAGGCCTGCTCG
>DATFZR010000484.1:0-2559 GCA_035314265.1 Candidatus Acidiferrales bacterium | reverse complement strand
CGGGCCGGCTGCGCATCCCCGTGCTGATGATTTTGATTCTGGCCGCGGCTGCCGCGAGGATCGGGCCGCATCCGTGGAATTTCGCTCCCGTCGGCGCGATGGCGTTGTTTTCGGGCGCCATGCTCCGCGACAGGCGCCTGGCCTTCGGCTTTCCACTGGCCGCAATGCTGGCCGGCGACTGCGTGATCGGCTTCCACATCCTGATGCCCGTGGTGTACGCGAGTTTTCTGCTCAGCGTGGGCATCGGGCGGTGGCTGGCGCCCTCGCGAACGGTGGGGCGCGTGGCGGCCGGCACGCTGGCCGGGTCCATACAGTTTTTTCTGCTGACGAACTTTGCGGTCTGGCTGGTCCCCGGCGTTGGCGTTTACCCCAAAACCATGGCCGGGTTGCTCGCGTGCTACGTGGCCGGAATTCCGTTCTTCTGGAACACGCTGGCGGGCGACGCCTTCTACGTCGCCCTGCTCTTCGGCGGATTCGCGCTCGCCGAGCGGCGGTTCGCGATGCTGCGCGAGCCGGCGTTGGCCGTCTAACCTCCAGCCGACGCCATGGAAGGGGGAGGCACGTAGGCGCCTCTCCGCCGAATTTCCGCCAGCCACTCTGCGTGCGGGTATCCCGAGGCGATGAATTCGCTGCACTCGCGCTCGATGTCGTACTCCACGCGGCGGATGGTCACCTGGCCATCCTCAATCAACAGGTAGGAAGGACGCGGATCCCCATCGTGGGGCGTCCCGACGCTCCCGCTGTTCGCTACGGTGAACTCCTGAAGAGGGCGCACGTAGGGCCGGTGGATGTGTCCATACACCACAATGCGCGTGCCGAGCCTTCCGTAGGTGGCCAGCAGTTCGGCCTCATCGCCGTCGGGCCCCGGGGCCCGCCACAGGTTTCCGGGGCTGGCGTGCACTACGGCAACCTGAGCGTCGCTCGAGTGCCACTCTCCCGGCAGCGACCGCAGCCAGGCGATGCGGTCCTGGCCCAGCAGATCCACCGTGGCGGCCGCGTCGTCAAAGATCATGCGCAGCAGCGGGCCGAGTTTCGGCGCGCTGCGCTCGAGGGCTGCCCGCGATTCGTCGCTCCACAGCACCTCGTCTGTATTTCCCAGCACGCCCGGCCAGCCCAGCTCGCGGATGCGGTCCACCACCTCGGCGGGGCGATGCCCGCCCATCGCCAGGTCGCCGCCCTGAACCACCAGGTCCGGGCTGGCGTCTTTCAGGTCGGCGAGCACGGCTTCCAGGGCGGCCATATTGCCGTGAAAATCGGAGAGGATCGCGGTGCGCATCGCCTTATGGTACGCCGCCGGGCTATTCCGCGTTTCCATGCACGGGACGGCCGGCCCGGCCGCAAGCCGATGTTATAATTCAGGTTCACATGGCAAGGCCGGATACCACACTGACGGGGCTTGCGCCCGAAATCCTGGAGCGGTACGAGCCGGTGATCGGGATCGAGACGCACGTGCAATTGAAAACGGCGTCGAAGATATTCTGCGCCTGCTCGGCGCAATTCGGCAACGCGCCCAACCACAACACCTGCCCCGTGTGCCTGGGCCTGCCGGGGGCGCTGCCCACGCTCAACCAGCGGGCGCTGGAGCTGGCGGTGAAGGCCGCGATGGCGCTCAACTGCACGGTCCACGAGCGCTCGCGCTTTGCGCGCAAGAACTACTTCTACCCGGACCTCCCGAAGGGCTACCAGATTTCCATGTACGAGCTTCCGTTGGCCACGGGCGGCTGGCTGGAAATCGAGCACGGCGGAGCCGCCAAACGCATTGGCATCACCCGCCTGCACATGGAGGACGATGCCGCGAAGGGAATGCACGAGGGCTTTGCCGATTCCGATCGCAACACGTATATCGACTTCAATCGCGGCGGGGTGCCGCTGGTGGAAATCGTATCCGAGCCGGACATGCGCACGCCGGAAGAGGCCCACGCCTACCTGAACACACTGAAGCAGGTGCTGTTGTACACCGAAGTAAGCGATTGCAACATGGAGGAGGGCTCGCTGCGTTGCGACGCCAACGTGAGCGTGCGCCCGCGCGGCCAGACGAACTTCGGCACCAAGGCAGAGGTGAAGAACCTGAACTCTTTCCGCTACCTCGAACACGCGCTGGAATTCGAAATCGAACGGCAGATCCAATTGATTGAAAGCGGCGGCCGTGTAGCCCAGGAAACGCGCCTGTGGAACGTGGCCGCCGGCCGGACCGAGCCTATGCGCTCCAAGGAAATGGCGCACGACTACCGCTATTTCCCGGAGCCGGACCTGCTGCCCGTGGGCGTCACGGAATCCCTGAAAGCCCGCATGCGGGAAGAGACACCCGAACTGCCGGCCGCCCGCCGCGCCCGCTTTGTGCGCGAACACGGGATCACGCCGTACGACGCGGGCGTGCTGACCGCCACGCGCGATCTGGCGGACTATTTCGAAAGCACGGTTCGCGCGGGCGCCGCCGCGAAGATGGCCGCCAACTGGATACAAACGGAACTCCTGCGCCGGTTGAACGCCGCGGGGCTGGGCATTGCGGAGAGCCGCATCGCGCCGGCCTCCCTTGCGGAACTGGTCGCGCTCGTGGAC
>DATFZR010000483.1:0-6059 GCA_035314265.1 Candidatus Acidiferrales bacterium | reverse complement strand
GTGTTTGCGTTCCACCCAGTGCTCCGTGCGCGCGTAGAAAGCATCTTCGGCGTCGCTGCGATGCGAGGCAGCGATCATGCGCTCGAGCAGTTGGCGGATTTCCCGATCGGAGGGAGCGGCCTGAGAAACCTGGGCAGTCTGGGGAGATTGCCCGGCCTGGAGAGATGGCAAGGCCGGCGCCGGAAGAGACGCGCAGAAGGCTGCCGTAAGCAGCCATGGCGCGCAGAAGAGTGCTCCGTGCCTGTGCATGGTTTTGCGATTCGGGCGGCCAGTCGATCTACGTCAACGATCCAGGTCAATTGACCTGGAGCATCACGGTCGTTGAGCGCGTCGCCGTCCCGGAGGAGGCCGTCACCGTAATCATATACGGGCCGGCGGGAGTTCCCTGCATCGGGCTGACCGGAGGAGGGGGAGAAGGGGAACCGGTGTTCGCTCCTGCTCCGCAGGACGCCAGGAAAATCAGCGCGAGAGTTGCGGCGGCGAGCACTGCGGTGGCGTGGCGCGCGAGGGCGCGCTTCTTCAGCGACAGCGATACGGAGAGAAAGGCCGCGGCGAGCCAAAGGAGCAGGAATTCCGGGGGGACCGCGGGGCCGGGTGTGGAGGGCCAGCGGAGAATGGAGGAGCGCGCGGTGGTGGCGATGGCCAGCGCGGTGCTGCCGGATGCCGTGCCGGCAGGAAGCGAAGGCGCCGTGAAGGAGCAGTTGGCGGCAGCGGGAAGGCCGGAGCACGTGAACGTTTCCGCACTGGGCAGCGCGCCTCCCTGGGTGGCAAGGTTGATGGTGAACGTGGCCGTCTGGCCGGCGTTCACGGTTTGCGGACCGGATGCGGAGCTGATGCTGAAATCGCTGACGGCAAGGGCGAGCGCGGACGAGGTGCCGCCGCCGGGAGACGGGTTCGACACGGTGATCGAAAGCATCCCCGTGGCGGCCAGCAGGCCAGCGGGAACGGGCGCCGTGAGAGAGGTTGCGGTGGCCTGCGCGGGCGTGAGCGTCGTGGCATTCACCTGGACGGAGCTGCCGGTAACGAAATTTGTGCCGGTGAGGATCAGATTGAAGCCGGCGCTGCCCACGAGAACGCCAGTTTGCGAGAGGGACGAGAGCGTGGGAACGGGGTTCAGCACCGGGAGCGAAAGGGTGTTCGAGACGCCGCCGCCGGGCGCGGGATCCGTGACGGTGATGGAGAGCGTTCCCGTGGCGGCAACGAGCGCGGCGGGAATGGAAATGGCGAGAGAGGTTGCGGTGATCGAGGAGGGTGTGCGCGTCGAGGTGTTCACCAGCACCGAGGCGCCGCTCACGAATCCCGTACCGGCAATGGTGAGTGTGAATGTAGCGCTGCCCGCAAGAACGCTGGCGGGCGAGAGGGACGAGAGCACGGGGACGGGATTGTTCACCTGCAAAGGGAGCGCGTTGGAAGTGACGCCGTTCGGAGCCGGGCTCAAAACGGTGATGGAGAGCGCGCCTGCGGCGGCGATGGCTGTGGCCGGAATGGTGGCGGTGAGCGAAGAATCCGTGTTGAAAACGGTGACGGCGGGCGCGCCGTTTGCCTGGACCGCGGCTGAAGCCGCAAAGTTTGTGCCGGTGACGGAGAGAACGAAGGCCGCGCCGCCTGCGATGGCCATTGTGGGCGAAATCGAGGTGAGCGTTGGCGGGAGACTGGGGAGAACCTGGAATTGGAGCGCGTTCGAAGTGCCGCCGCCCGGCAGGGGATTGACCACGGAGATCAGGATGGGGCCGGTTTGGGCGACGTCCGCGGCGGGAATTGTTGCGGTGACCGACGTGGAGCTATTGAACGTGGTGTTCAGGGGAGCGGCCTCGCCCACCTGAATCATGGAGCCGTTGACGAAATTCGTGCCCGTAACCGTAAGAGGGAACAAAGGGCTTCCCGCGAAAACGGATGACGGAGAGAGACCCGTGATCATGGGCAATGGGTTGTCATCCGGGTTGGTGAACTCCACGGGGGCGGAGATTTGTCCTGGGTCGTCGGGATTCAGCGGCGGATTCCGCACCGCGATGCTCGCGGACCCTCGCGCCGCCAGATTTGCCGCGGGGATTTGCACGGAGAGCTGGCTGACTCCCTGAAACACGGCAGGCGGAGGCAGCGGAGCGCCGTTCCACAGCACCTGCGAGCCGCGAACGAAGTTCAATTTGTCCAAAGTGGAGGCGCCTGCGGGCGACGCGCCGGTGACCGTGAGTGTGAGACCTGGCTCGCCCGCGGCGGCGGAGGCCGGCGTGAGCGCCAGGAGCGCAGGAACCGGCGGGCTGCTGACGCTGGGGCCGAGGAGCGCGCCGTTGCCCAGCGAAATGCCGGCGGCGTCGCGGAGAGTGATGGGGCCGGCGGCGGGGCAATCTTGAACTCCAGCCTGGGGGCCGGTCGCACCCAGGCAGCCCGAGGGCGGATAAAAAGATGAGGCGAACAGCACCACGGTGTCGCCGGCCTCGAATCGCTGAGAGCCGGGGTCGAGCGTAAAGACGAGAGGGCTGGATGCCGCATCGTTTGTGGTGAGGAGCAATCCGTCGATGCAACTGGAAAGAGCCGGAGGGGGCGCTGATGCGCAGGGCGCGGGCGGAAAGTTTCGGGTCAGCGAGCCCGAATTATCGGCTTCTGGCGCGTCCTGAAAAATTCCGAAACTCACCAGGCCAAATTCCTGCGAAAGCGCCGGATCAAACGGCGCGTTGATCTCGAGCCTTAGCGGGGCAGACCAGGACTCCGCGAAAGTGAGCGTATAGAGATAAACGTATTCAGACGGGGGAAGCGCGCCTGCAGTTTGAGAGCCGGCCCGGAAATTCTGCCCGCAGGGCGGGGCGGAATCGCCGGCAACGATGGTTTCGCCCGCGCAGAGGACGGAAGAAGAAATCGAGAGCAGGCTGTCGCCCTGCGGATCGGGAAGCGAAATCGAGGGAGAGTTCAACCGGGCCGCTCCCGGCGAGCCTGCTGTGAAGTACGCGCTGGGCGTATCGAGGCGGCGGCCGGGGGAAAGTGCGCCGGGCGCGAAAACATTCTCGGCCTTCAGTGCGTCGCCGCCGAAGCTCACGTCCAGCAGCGGACGAGCCTCGCATGTCCACTCAGCAGAGGATGAGGGCGCGGGAGGAGCGACGCCGCAATCCGGGGGCAGGTACGAGGTGGCGTACAGAACGATTCGATCGCCGGGTTTGAGCCGGACGGGACGTCCGTTGAACGTGTAGGAGGGCTGCAGAGTAAAAGACACGGCCCCGGCGGATTCAGAGGAAGCGGCGAGAAAGCCGTCGATGCAGGCCGTTTGTGCCGCGGGGTTGGCCGGGTCCACGCAGTCGCTCACGTCCGTGCCGGCCGCGGGGGCGGGGGCGCGCGTGTCTGCCGGGCCGTCAATCAAGCCGAAAGCGAGCGTGTTGTTGGATGAGAGCGACGGGTCGAACGCGGCGTTGACGGTCACGTGAATCGGCTGGATTGGCTGCCAGCCGCGGTCCAGGAGGACGGTTAGGAAATAGGCGTAGCGCGTGCCCGCCAGCCCGCAATGGGTGCTCGACTGCGCGCCGCATCGAAACGAAGATGTGACGGTGAACCCGCCGCCTGCGAATGGAATGGGCTCGGCGGATTTGAAATCAGCGTCCGCGCCGAACTCAGCGCGCCCGGCGTTTTTCTGATTGCCGGACCAGACTGCAGGGGCGAGAAGAGACAGAGATAGAGAGAGCGTCGCGAGCCTGAGACACAAACGGAGACGTGCATGCCCAAGAAAGCACATCGGAAAGAGAGCCCCGAATACGCCCACAGTATATAGCAGTGTTGTATATACTCGGCAAGTATATTCTTGAGGGGGGGGCGGCAACGATAGGGGGCCGGCCCGGTTAATTCTTGGCCGGCGGGGCTTCGTTCCACGGGGGGACGATGCCGTTGACGCGGGCGTAGGCGATCAGCTGGCCCATGTGCTCGTGGCAGTGGGTCGCCGCGCCGATCATGGCTTCGCGCAGGGTGGCATCGCCGGCGCGGAGCTTGATGGTTTTCTCCACGTCGGCAGCGTTGACGATGGCGGCCTTGATGTAGGTAAAGGAGTCCTTAAGGGTTTCGACCAACTGAGCTTTTTCGGTGATCTTGCTGAGCGCCACACCCGTCTTGCCCTCGGCGCGCGCCGCGCCCATCAGGCCCCCGTAGGCATAGTTGGCTGCGGCGATGTGCATAAAGACTTCGCTGGTGGTGCGCGCACCCTCGGGATGCCAGGCGTACTTTTCCTGCGGGAATCTTTCCGCGAGAGCGATGAGTTTCTTCTCGGCATCCTCGATGGAACGGATGATCTCCGCCTTGACGCCGGCGGGCGCGGGGGCAGCCTGCGCCGGGGTGGCCTGCACGGGAGCGCTGGGGGCCAGGACGGCCAGCCCAAAGGCGAGCGTGGCTGCTGCGAGAACTCTGGTCATGCTGGTCGGGCGGTGTGTACGGGGCATCACAATCTCCTCCTGGCTCCCGGCACGAGAGGGCGCATCGCCACCAGGGCATCCCCTTTTACCTCAAAGGCATGGCCATGTACAGGAGGGAGACGGGCGACACACGAACGAACCGCGGAAGCCCCTCGAAACCAGCCTGGCACCCCAAGTTACCGAAGCAGGAAACTTCTCGCTCCTGGAAAGCGTATACACTAGGGATGAGCGAGAAACCCCAAGTGAACGAAACCAGCCGGACCAGTGTGGTGGCCTTCGGCGAGACCCTGCGACTGGCCCTGGACACGCTGCGCGTACACAAGCTGCGGACCTTCCTGACGCTTCTGGGCGTGATCCTTTCCGTGTTCACGCTGGTGCTGGTGATGTCCGTGGTGGAGGGGCTGAACCGGTACATTTCGGACAAAGTGGCCAATCTGGGGGCCAACACGGTGATCTTCACGCGGTTCGGGATCATCACCAATTTCCAGGACTTCATCAAAGCCCAAAAGCGGCCGCCGCTGCGCATTGACGACTACGAGTGGGTGCGCGACCACACGCAGCAGTCGCGGCAGGTGGGAGCCAGCGCCAACCGCCAGCTCGACGTGCGTTACGGCAACGAGACGGTGACGGGCGCCGACGTCTTCGGCGGCACGCCGAACATGCTCGATTTGCGCGGCTTGACCATGGCGCAGGGCCGCGCGTTCAACGATACCGATGAGGACCACCGTTCCCCCGTTTGCATCATCGGAGACGACCTGGTGCAGCGTTTCTTCCCCGGAGTGGACCCGGTGGGGAAGACGGTGCGCGTGGGACCCCAGACCTACCAGGTGGTGGGAACGGCAAAGCCGCTCGGCGCCGTGTTCGGCAACTCGCGTGACAACTTCGTGTGGATGCCTTTCTCCACGTACATGAAGACCTGGCACCTGCCCGACGATTCCGTGGACATCTGGACGCAGGCGTGGACGCCGGAAAGCATGGACTCCGCGATTGACGAGGTGCGCGTGGTCCTGCGGTCGAAGCGCAAGGTGCCCTACGCCACCGAGGATAATTTCGGCACGGTGACGAACAGTTCGATCACGCAGACCTGGACGCAGTTGACCGGAAGCGTCTTCGGGCTGGCCATCATGCTCACCTCCGTTTTCCTGGTGGTGGGCGGCATCGTGATCATGAACATCATGCTGGCCAGCGTGACGGAGCGGACGCGCGAGATCGGCATCCGGAAGTCGCTGGGCGCGCGCCGGCGGCACATCGTGATGCAGTTCCTGGTGGAGTCCGCGATGATGGCCGCCTCGGGCGGCGTGATGGGCGTGCTTGCGGGAATGGGCGTTACCGCGCTGGTGCGGAACCTCACGTTCATGCCCGCCACCACGCCGGTGGCCGCGATCATCGTGTCCCTGACGCTGGCCACTTCTGTGGGGCTGTTTTTCGGGATTTATCCGGCGATGCGCGCGGCCCGGCTGGACCCGGTGGAAGCGCTGCGCCACGAGGTATAGAGGGAATCATGCGCCAGGACTTCCGTGAAAACCTGCATCTCGCGCTGGACACGCTGCGCGCGCACAAACTGCGCAGCTTCCTCACCGTAGTGGGTGTGGTGATCGGCGTGATGATCATCATCGTGGTGGCCGGGCTGCTCGCCGGCTTCAACTCCACCGTCACGGAGGCCATCACCGGCTA
>DATFZR010000482.1:0-4882 GCA_035314265.1 Candidatus Acidiferrales bacterium | reverse complement strand
CCTGCTGGACGCGCAGAGCCGCCACGGCACGCGCGTAAACGGGCAGAAAGTGACACGCCACCAGCTCAAACCGAAGGACACGATTGATTTCGGCGTGCCCGAATCGTTCCGCATCGTTTACGCGGGTGAAGAAGCTTCTCTCGATGAAATCATCGAGCGCGTGGAAACGGCGGCTTCCGCGGACACGCCTTCGCGCGACCTCTACCACCTGGGCGTTCTGCTGGACGTGGCCCGCGCGTTGCATTCGAGCCTCTCGCTTGAAGACGTGCTGGCCTCGGTGGTGGACGCGGCCATCCGCGTGACGCGCACCGAGCGCGGCGTGCTGGTGATGATGAACGCGAACGGGGAATTCGACGCCTCGGTGGCGCGCGACTCGCACCGCACGACGGTGGAGGCGCGTTCGATGGAAATCTCGCAGAGCGTGCTGCGGCAGGTGGCCGCCTCGCGGCGCGAGCTGATCGTGACGGACATGGGCGACGAAACGCAGTGGCAGGCGCAGGCCAGCGTGGTGCGGCTGCAAATCCACAGCGTGGTGGCGCTGCCGCTCGAGCGCATGCGCATGGCCGACTCGCTGGACACGACTTCGGCGGGGCAGCAGTCCGAGCTTCTGGGCGTGCTCTACCTGGACAGCCACCAGCCCGCCGCGGCGTTCTCCGATCTGGACCGAGCCGTGCTGCGCTCGCTGGCCATTGAAGCGTCCACGGTAATCGAGAACGCGCGCCTGTTCACCGCCGCGCGCAAGATGGAACGAATGAACCACGAGCTGGAGATTGCCTGCGACCTCCAGCAGCAATTGCTGCCCAAATCCTTTCCCAAGGCCGCGCACTTCGACGTGGCGGGATGGAACCTGGCCTGCCTCTCGGTGGGCGGCGACTACTTCGACGTGCTCGAATTGCCGGGCAACAAACACTCTTTCGTGGTGGCGGACGTGGCGGGAAAAGGAATTGCCGCGGCGCTGCTGGCCTCGATGCTGCAGGGCATCGTGGCCACGGCCGCGGGGTTCGATCTGGATCCGGCCAAAGTGGCCATGCGCATCAATACCTATCTGTACGAGCGGTCGGGGATCGAGCGCTACGCCACGGTGTTCCTCAGCTCGCTCGACGCCGACGGAAATTTTGAATACGTGAACGCCGGGCACGTTCCTCCGCTCGTGCGCACCACCACGGGACAGGTCTACCCGCTGACGTCGGAAAGTTTTCCGCTGGGCATGTTCGACTTCGCCGAATTCCACTGCTCGAAGGCGAAGCTCACTCCGGGCGACATCGTGCTGATTTACACGGATGGATTCACGGAAGCGGCGAACCCCGACGGGGAGTTCTTCGGAGAGCCGCGGCTTCGGGACCTGCTGAAACAGGACCCCGGCGTAAATCTGGACGAGCTACTTGCGAAGATACAGGCTGTAGTGCGAGAGTTTACCCGCGGCGCAGCGCAAAGCGACGATATGACCCTTCTGGTAATTCACTACCGGGGCCCGGCAGGAGCCCCCGCATGAGCGCGCCATCCACGAGCGCAAGCCCGCAAGTGTGGCTGGAGCGCCTGGGCAAAGCCCTGGGGCATCTCGACCCTGCGTCCGACTCAGCCGATCTTTCGCGCCGCGTGGTGGAAGCCGCGCACACACAGTTCGGCCTGCCCGGCGCCCGGCTGTGGCGGGTGCAGGACGGCGGAGCCTCCGTGTGGCATGAGTGCGGCGCGCTGGCAGCCGCGGACGAAGCGTTTGCGCGCAAAGCGGTGACGGGAGCGGGAACGAGCCAGAGCGACGGCGGCCGGTGGGCCTGTGCGCTGGCGGGCGATGGGGCGCACGCCACCGTGCTGGAGATCGCGGCGGGCGGCCCACTCGACGAAACCGTACAGAGCATCTTGCAGGTCTTCAGCCGCTACGCCGCTGTGGCGCTGGCCTCGAGCGACCGGCGCGGCGCAATGGCCGAGATGCAAAGCATCGTGGAGGCCACGAAAACCCTCAACTCGACAATCGACCTGGCCGAGCTGATGAACATCATCTTGCGGCTGGCCAGCCGGCAGACGGCGGCGGAGCGCGGCACCGTATTCCTGGTGGACAAAGAGCGCGAGGAGATCTGGTCGCTGGTGGGGCTGGGACTGGACCAACAGGAAATCCGCATGCCCATCAAGCAGGGGCTGGCCGGATGGGTGGCCACGCACGGAGAGACGGTAAACATCGCGGACGCGTACGAGGATGCGCGCTTCGTGGCCTCCTTCGACCAGAAGACCGGCTTCCGCACGAAGTCCCTGCTCTGCCACCCCATCCGCAACAACAGCGAACAGATTGTCGGCGTGCTCCAGTTGCTGAACAAAAAGACCGGGGCATTCAACGCCAGCGATCAGGGCTTCCTGGAGGCGATTTCCCTGCACGTGGCGCTGGCGCTTGAAAACGCGCGGATGCACCGCGCCGTGGTCCAGCAGGAACGCCTGGAGCGCGATCTGGCGCTGGCCCGCAGCATTCAGGCGAGCCTGCTGCCGGAAACGCCGCCGCAACTCTCTGAATTCGATATCAGCGTGTTCCACCGGCCGACGCAGATGGTGGGCGGCGACTACTACGACTTCCTGATGCTGGACCAGGACACCATGCTCACCGTGGTGGCGGACGTGGAAGGAAAAGGGGTGGCCTCCGCGCTGATGATGTCCAACCTGCAGGCCATGCTGCACACGCTGGTGGGGCACCTGCACTCGCTCGAACGCCTGGTGGAGGCCATCAACAACCTGATGGCGTCTGAGGGCCGGCAACGCAAGTTCATGAGCATGTTCGTAGCGATGCTCGACAGGCGCCACCGGGGCCTGCATTACATCAACGCAGGACACGTGCCTCCCGCCGTGATCCGCGCGGACGGCACCATTGAATCGCTGCGCGAAGGCGGCATGGTGATCGGGGTGATGCCCGGGCAGAGCTACGCGCGCGGATTCCTGCGCCTCGAGCAGGGCGACGTGTTCATCGCCTGCACGGACGGCATCACCGAAGCGATGGACCGCGAAGGCGAGGAATATGGCCTGGAACGCCTGGAAAAAACCGTTGCGAAGCATCGCGGCCTGAAGGCCCCGGAGATCGTGAAGAACCTCCTCGCCGAGGTGGACGCGTTCTCCCGTGGCGGAACGCATGAAGACGACACGGTTGTCCTCATCATGAAAGTGCTCTGACGTCCACAAGCGCGTGGTGTGGGGAGAAAAGCCGCCCGCCCAGCGCTGTACCATAGCGGTTCATCCAGCCAGATAAGCCTAGACGCCAATCTTCACCGCGGGATACCTTTCTTATGCCCGGCTTATGATGGAGGACAGGCATGCGCCTTTCCGCTTCGAAACACCCTTTTACCGCAGGCCAAGAGAATGGGAGGCCACCCGGCAGACGGTGGCTGGCGGCGGCGCCCGTCCAAGTTCTGGTGTGCCTGCTGCTTTGCCTGCAGCTAGGCGTGCTGCCTGAGCCCGCGCACGCCGCCGGGCCAGAAGTGGCCGGATCCTATCGCGTGGAGCAGGTGGCGAACCTCGGCACGCAGGTCCGGGTGACTCTCCACGTCCGCTTGTTGAACAACAGCAAGGAAGAGGTGTTCATCAGGCAAGCCGCGCTCGAGAGCCGCGATCTGAAACAAAAGCCGGCGGCGAACGCAATACTGGCCCGGCTGCAGCCGCGGGAGAGCACCACGGTGGAGCAGGAGGTGGTGGTGGCGCGGACGGAATACGAGCGCTGGAGGAAGGGTGAACGGCCGACGCTTCGCGTGGCGCTGCAGCCGCCGGGAGGCGGCGAGGTGACGCGAACCATATCGCTGAGGCGCCTGCCTGCGCGGAGGGCGCAATGAGCGCGCGGCGTTTTTGGCTGGCGGTTCCGGCTGTGCTGGCGGCATTGGTGTTTGGGGCGCTGGTGGCACGCGCGCAAACGGGCACGATCACCACCGTAGCGGGCGGAGGTCCCAACAACCTGCCGAAGCTCTCAGCGAATTTAAACTTCCCCACGGGCGTGGCGCGGGACCAGGGTGGGAATGTCTACGTCGCGGACCAAGATGGCAACCGCGTCTACAAGGTTGATGGGACGGGGAAGCTGACGATTTTCGCGGGCGTGACGGGGGGATTCGGCGGGGATGGCGGCCCGGCGGTCAGCGCGCTGCTGGATCGTCCAGCCGGGGTGTTCGTGGATGGATTGGGAAACGTGTTTATCTCCGACACGGGCAATGGCTTGATTCGCCGGGTGGATGCGGCAAGCCTGAATATCACCACGGTGGCGGGAAACTTTCAGGGGACGGTTTGCCCGGGCGCTTCGAATTCGATCGGAGATGGATGCCCAGCGACGAGCGCGACACTGAGTGAACCGCATGGCCTCTTCGTGGATGCCGCTGGAGACATCTTTGTCGCCGATGAAAACAATTCGGTTATCCGGGAAGTGGTGGCCGCGACGGGGATGATCCAGACGGTGGCGGGAATTCCGGGAAGTTTCGGCTACAACGGCGATGGAATTCCGGCGACAAGCGCACAGCTCGAGTTTCCGGAAGGCGTGTACGTGGACGGTTCCGGGAACATCTTTATAGCGGATACATTCAACAACGCGGTCCGCGAGGTGTCCGGCGGGATCATCCGTCTGGTGGCGGGAAATCCGCCAGCGGGGGGCTCCGTCGGCGATGGCGGGGCGGCCACGAGCGCGGAACTGGACGGGCCGTTTGCCGTCTTTGTTGACGGGGCCGGAAACATTTTTATCTCTGATGCATTCAACAACAAGGTTCGCGAGGTGGGCGGCCCGGCGAGCCCCGGCGCGGGGATCATTCAGACGGTCGCGGGGAACGGCTTGCTCGGTTCCATCGGCGACGGCGGGCCGGCGACGAGCGCGGAGCTCGGCAGGCAGGACGGCATCTTGGTAGACGGCTCCGGGAACCTGTTTATCGCGGATGCA
>DATFZR010000481.1:0-6037 GCA_035314265.1 Candidatus Acidiferrales bacterium | reverse complement strand
ATCCGCAGACTACGGGACATGAACCCTCCGGCGTTTGGCATCAATTCCCCACTCTAGCATCCGGGTATCGAGGCAGCAAGGCAACGCTACGGGGCTTGCTGCATAAGGAAACACGGATATTATGGTTCGGTTGTGACCGCTCCGCGAAAATCGTCTAAAGAACCCGCTGACCGGACGCTTGCCACCAACCGGCAGGCGCCCTTCAATTACTTCATCCTCGAGCGCTACGAGACCGGCGTCGTGCTCTCCGGCACCGAAGTAAAGTCCGTGCGCGCCGGCAAGGCCGCCTTGCGTGACTCCCACGTGCTGGTCCGCAGGAACGAGTGCTGGCTGGTGAACTGCCACATCCCGGAGTATTCGCCGGGCGGGCTTTGGAACAACCACACCCCCCTCCGCGACCGCAAGCTGCTCCTGCACAAGCGCGAAATCGAGAAACTTGCGGTGAAGGTTCAGCAAAAAGGGCTGGCCCTGATTGCCCTGCGCATGTATATGAAAGGGGCCCGGGTGAAGATTGAAATCGCGCTCGCCCGCGGCAAAAAGGAATGGGACAAGCGCGCCAGCATCCGCGAGCGCGAGGAACGCCGCGAAACCGCGCAAGCGATTCATGACCATAAAACCCGTTTTTGAAGAGAGGCCCACGTCCAATGCATCTTTCCTTTGATTCCCGAGTCGCTGCCCAAATCGATACGCCCGTGCTGGTCACCTACGTGTTTGAGAAAGACAACCGCATCGAAGGAGCCCTGGCTCAGCTCGACCAGGCCGCCAAGGGCAAACTGGCTCGCCTGGCGGAGAGCGGGGAACTGACCGGTAAGACTCTCGAATTGACGCTCGTGCATGATCCGCCGGGTCTGGCCGCTGGCCGGCTCCTCCTGGTGGGCGCGGGGAAGCCTGAGAAGTTCGACGGCACAATCCTCCGCAGGGTTGCCGGGGTCGCGCTGCGATCTTTGCGTGCCAAGTCGGTCACTCGTATGACGTTCCTGCTGCGTGAAGGTGAGCGTAACGCCGCGGGCGCGGAAGCCGTGGTGGAAGGGCTGCTCCTGGCCTCCTTCGACTCCGATTTTTACAAAACCGAAAAGAAGAACGGCAAGACGATGGAGGGCGTCGCCCTGGCCGCCGGCGAGGGCGCGCTGGTGGAGGACATCGAAGAAGGCATGGCCCGCGGCCGCGTGATTGGCGAGGCGCAGAATTTCACGCGCACGCTCGTCAACGAGCCTTCCAACCTGCTCACGCCCCGCATCCTGGCCGAACGCGCCGGGAAAATGGCCCGCGACGCCGGCCTCGCCGTAGACATCCTGGACGAAAAGCGCATCGCCGAGCTGAAGATGGGAGCGCTGCTGAGCGTGGCCCAGGGTTCCGTCGAGCCGCCCCGCGTGATTGTCGTCACCTACACGCCCGCCGATGCCAAGCCCGGCGCGCCCGTTCTCGGCCTCGTCGGAAAGGCCGTAACGTTTGATACCGGCGGCATCTCCATCAAGCCCGCCGACGGCATGGAAAAGATGAAGTACGACATGGCCGGCGGCGCAGCCATGCTCGGCGCTATGAAGGCGCTCGCCGCGCTGAAGCCCGCCGTGAAAGTTGTCGCCGTAATCCCCGCCACGGAGAACATGCCCGGCGGCAACGCCCAGAAGCCCGGCGACGTGCAGTTCGCCATGTCCGGCAAATCCATCGAAGTGATCAATACAGACGCGGAGGGCCGGCTGATCCTGGCCGACGGAATCACCTACGCGAAGAAACTGGGCTGCACCCACCTGGTGGATGCCGCCACGCTCACCGGCGCGATCGTTGTGGCCCTCTCCAACATCAACGCAGGCGTTTTCACCAACAACGAAGAGTTCCAATCCCGCGTACTGGCCAGCGCCCGCCGCGCGGGCGAAAAAATGTGGCCCATGCCCCTCGACGATGACTATCGCGAGATGATCAAGAGCACAATCGCAGACATGCAGAACGTCGGCAGCGGCCGCGGCGGCGGAGCCAGCGTGGGCGCAGCCTTCATTCGCGAATTTACAGACGACACGCCCTGGGTCCATCTGGACATCGCTGGAACCGCCTGGCTGGACGACCAGAAGTCCTGGGCGGCCAAAGGCCCAACAGGCGTAGCCGTCAGAACGCTCGTAGAGCTGGCGATGGGTCTCCCATAGCGCCAGGTTTGTAGCGCCGGGCTTCAGCCCGGCCGCCGCGGAGAGTCACCACCGGCCCGATGCCGCGTCCGCCACAAATCGCCAACCCATGACACAAGAACCTCTCTCCAACCGCGTAGCCCTGGTCACCGGCGCCGGCAAGCGCGTAGGCCGCTCCATCGCCCTCGCCCTGGGCCGCGCAGGCGCAGACGTCGCCGTTAACTACAGCCGTTCGAAACCCGAAGCCGAAGCCGTCTCCGTAGAAATCCGCGACATGGGCCGCCGCAGCGCCGCCCTGCAAGCCGACGTAACCCGTCGCGCCGAGGTCGAGCGCCTCTTCGCAGCGGTCGATGCCGAGTTTGGCCGCCTGGATATCCTGGTCAACAACGCCGGCGCTTTCTTCCACGTGCCCTTCGAGCAGCTCACCGACGAGCAGTGGGACGGCATCCTCGATACAAACCTGAAATCGCAATTCCTGTGCGCACAGGCCGCCGTGCCGTTGCTCAAGCGTCAAGGCGGCGGGCGCATCATCAACATCTCCTCCCTCGGCGGCCTCCTGGCCTGGCCCGGCTACACCCACTACTGCGTTTCCAAGGCCGGCTCCATCATGCTCACACGCTGCCTCGCGCGCGCCCTCGCTCCGGAAATTCTGGTAAACAGCGTCGCCCCGGGAACGATCCAATTCGAAGGCGAACCACCAGACCAGGACTACATCCGCCGCGTCCCCCTCCACCGCACCGGCGCCGGCGATGAGATCGCCGATGCCGTCCTGTTCCTGGCCACCACCACTTTCATCACCGGCCAGGTCATCGCCGTAGACGGCGGCCGTTTGCTGGTATGAACTGAAGAGTCTAAAAGCGAGGAACGAGAAGTGGTGAAGCGCCACCGATGTAAGCGGCGGCCGCGCCCGTCCTACAGCTTTTCGTGTTTCGAATTTCGATGTTCGCCTTTAGCGAGTGTAGCGACCAGCTCCCGATCCGCCGGTAGAAACTCATAGTCGGTCAAACTCCCCGGCTCCGCCCACACAATCTGCTCGAACGCCAGATTCGCCGGCGCTTCCGCCCCGACCGTCGCAGAGAAGAACACCAGTTCCAGCTCGCGGTCCAGTTGCGCGTAGCGGTGGCGCGCGCGGTAAATCTCCGCGCCGATCCCGGCCGCAACGTCCAGTTCCTCCCGCAGTTCCCGCCGCAGCGCCTCTTCCAGGGTCTCCCCGGGTTTCACCTTCCCCCCGGGAAACTCCCATAACAACTCAAAGCGGTCGCCCCGCCGCCGCTGGCAGATCAGGATGCGGCCGTCCCGCTCGACGACCGCCGCCACCACGATAATGGGCTCGCTCATCGGGAAGACCCGTCCCGGCGCAGCAGGCGAGCAAGCTCCCGCGCTCCCCGCACCAGAATCGGCGCAGGCGTATTCAGCAATTCGTCGCGCACCACGAACACGCGCCGGTTGCGCACCGCCGGTACGTCCCTCCACGCCCGGTTTTCAAGCGCGCGGCGCGGCTCCGCCTTCGCCCCCGTGGCGGCCCACGCCAGCACGATCACGTCGGGCGCGGCCGCGGCCACCTGCTCGTCGGTCACCTTCTGGCCAGGGGGCAGCACGGGAGTCCCGCCCGCGATGGTCACCAGTTCCGCCACCCACGGCGGCGAGCTGATCCGCGGGTGGGGCCACGCCTCGCAGTAGACTCGTGGCCGCGCGAAGCGGCGTGCGGCCCCAGCCGCACGCCGCTTCGCGTCCGCAGCGATCGCCTCCAAGCCCCGCCGCAGCCCGCGCGCAACGCGCGCGGCTGCCGCGGGGCGCCCCACGATCCCGCCAAGCAGCCGAATATCCGCATACACGTCCGCCAGCGACCGCGGGTTCATCGCCAGCAGGGGAGCGCCCAATTCCAGCAGCCGCGCGAGCATCTCCGGATTGAACGGCACCGAGCCCACAAGCAGCGTGGGGCGCAGTTTGGCAATTTCCCCGGGGTCGCCCGCCCAGCAATCCCCCACGCGCGGCAGCCCGCCCACGGCGGCAACATCCGCGCACCATTTTGTAACGCCCACAACGTCGCGCCGCGCTTCTATCGCCCACAGGATAGACGTGACGCTGGGCGCCAGCGAAACGATGCGCAGCCGCGTACCGTCAGATTTCCTTCGAGCAGCCATTCGCGCCGCATTGTACCCCGCGCACTGTAACCCCGCACTCGCGCTCCGATTGAACGCCGCGCGCCGGTCTGAAATACTGGCTCGCGCATCGAACGCATCATGGGCTCACCCTACAACGCGGCCGTCCTAGACCACTTCCAGAGCCCGCGAAACGCCGGCGACCTGCCCGGCGCCACCGCCCAGGCAGAAGTAGCCAATCCCGTCTGTGGAGACGTGCTGCGCCTCGCGGCGCGCCTGGTGAGCGGGCAGGTAGCCGAGGCGCGCTTCAAGGCGCAAGGCTGCGTAGCCTCGATTGCCTGCGCTTCGTGGATGACGGAATGGATGCGCGGCAAGACGCCAGAAGAGTTGCAAGCCCTGATCCCGCAGCACGTAGCCGATGGTTTGGGAGGTTTAGCGCCAGCCTCGTTCCACGCCGCAGAACTAGCCTGCGACGCCCTGCGAGCCCTGCTAGCCCGCGCCTGAACTCATCTGGAGTGCAGCCGGCTTGCCGCCGCTCTTCCCAAAGGGGGCTTGCTCCCGCAGTTTCGTCGGCAGCGCCAGGGCGAAGCCGGCAACCTTCCGTCTTTCAGCTCTTCGCCACCGCCGTTACGACAACTGCCCCGCCGCATTCGCCAATCCCTCAGGATCATTCAAATTCGTAACCACGCCCTCTTCCTTCGTCGGCAGCTCCAGCAAATCCTTCTGGTGCGCCCACACCACGGCCCGCGCTCCCACATCCTCCGGAGCCGCCAGCAGCTCCGCGTACACGCTCGCCGCAAACAGCACGGGGTGCCCGCGATGCCCCTCGTACGCCGGCATCATCACCTGTGGCGATTTCGCCCGAAACGCTTTGATCATCTGATCTACCAGTTGCGGCGAAATCAGCGGGTGGTCCACCGGGAAGATCAGCACCCCGTCCGTCTTCCCCTCAGGCAGGCTGCGCAGCCCCGCGTGTATCGAGGAGAGCTGCCCCTTCGGCCAGTCTTTGTTGATCACCACGATTTCCGGCGGCAGCCCCGCGGCGTGCTGGATTTCATCCGCCGCGGCGCCCAGCACCACGCGCCGGATTCCGATGGCCGTATGCGCCGTCGAGCGCAGCAGGTTCCCCAGAAACGTCGTGCCCTGGCAGGCCAAGAGCGCCTTCGGCCGCCCCATGCGCCGCGATTCACCAGCCGCGAGAATGATTGCCGCAATCGTTTTCATGGTCAGGCCTCCGCGACGGCAGCGGCCTCCACTTGCAGCGATTTATGCTGCGCGCCGGCGGCGTTCCGGCGCACGGCGATCAGCTCCGCCGCGATGCTTACGGCGATTTCCTCCGGCGTGAGCGCGCCGATCTCCAGGCCTACGGGCGCAAACACGCGCGCAAACTTCTCTGCCGGCACCCCTTCCTTTTCAAGCGCGCGGTACACGGAGATCACCTTCCGCCGGCTTCCGATCATGCCGATGTAACGCGCATCGGTGTTCACGGCCCAGCGCAGCACGTCCATGTCGTCCTTATGCCCGCGCGTCACGATCACCAGAAAAGTCGCCGCATGCGGCTCGATCTTCGCAAACGCCGATTCGTAATCCGTATAGATTTCCTGCGCCATAGGGAAGCGTTCCGCATTGGCAAACGATTCGCGGTCGTCCACCACCCCCACCCCGAACCCCGCAAGCTGCGCCGCCCGCGCCAGCGCCGTGGACACGTGCCCGCCGCCAAAAAGATACAGCATCGGCTGCGGCAGGATGGGCTCCACATACACCTCCAGCGTGCCGCCACAAATCAATCCGCTATCATTCCCGGCCTCGTGGTTCAGG
>DATFZR010000480.1:0-2781 GCA_035314265.1 Candidatus Acidiferrales bacterium | reverse complement strand
GCACTTGTGGGGGGCTCATCTATGGGTGGCCGCGGCCCAGATGCGTCCGCCGGTACGGATTCAGCAGCAACCCTTCTGGCTTACGGCCGGGTTTTTCTTCACCCTGGCGATCTTCTTTGCTCTCCTGCTGGGCTTCTGGGTGCTTTTCCGCGCGGTAAAGGGCGGGGCCAGCGCCGATAAAGTTGAGGAACCCTCGCCGCGCACCGGCGCCAGCGAATCGGCATTCGCATCAGCTTCCGTGCAGGCGGTAATCCGGCGGCTGCGGGAACAGGAGCAGGAACTCCAGCGGCTGCACAAAGAAGTGAAAGACCGCGCCGCGGAGACGGAGCGGCTTACGGCGGCGGTCACGCGGCAGATGCCCACAGGACTTCTGCTGGTGAGCGCCACGGGAATGATCAGCCTCTCCAACCCCGCGGCCGAGCAAACGCTGGGGGTGGGAGCGCTGCAATACCGGCGCTACACGGAGGTGCTGGGCGAAACCTCGCCGATCACGAAACTGCTGGAGACCTGCCTGCTCGAGGGCCGCACCTACCAGCGCGAAGAAGTGGAGCACCAGACGGGCGCCGGAGAGCCGCGGCACCTGGGGCTGAGCATTTCTCCTGTCTCGCGCGACACGAAAAAGGTGGCCGGAGCGCTGTGCCTGCTGAGCGACCTGACGGAACTGACCGCTCTGCAGCGCACCGTGCGGCTCAAGGAAAGCCTGGCCACGCTCGGCGAAATGTCCGCGGGAATCGCGCACGAATTCAAGAATTCGCTGGCCACCATCTCGGCATACGCCCAGCTCGTGCAGCAGGAATCGCCTCCCGGCGAAGTGATGGACAACGCGGGAAAGATCCTCCAGGAGGCGCGCACGCTGACGCACGTGGTAACGGAATTTCTGCGCTTCGCGCGGCCGCTGGAGGTGTCGCCCGGCAGCGTGCCGCTGGGCCCGCTGGTCGAGCGCGTGGTGGCGGAGGCGCGCGAGAGCCATCCGCGCGTGGAATTCCGCGCTGAAGGTGACTTTGGAAACGTGAGCGGCGACGAAGGCTTGCTGCGCCAGGCGCTGCTCAACCTGGTGCGCAATGCGGCGGAGGCGGTATCCCAGTTCCGGCGGGAGAGTACGCCCGCGGGCCATGTGGTGATCCACGCGGAGCGGGTGGAGGGCCTGGGGCGTCCCGCGGTGCGGCTGTCCATCGCAGACGATGGCCCGGGGATACCGGCAGACGTGCTGCCGAAGCTGTTCGTCCCCTTTTACACCACGAAGCCTGACGGGACCGGGCTGGGACTGGCCGTGGTGCAGAAAATCGCCGTACATCACGGCGGCAGCGCGGAGGCGCGAAACCTGCCGGGGGGCGGGGCTGAGTTTATCTTTACGGTACCGGCCGAGGCCCCGGAACCCGAGGCAGTTGCTTGACCGTCCGGAGACATCTAAACTCACAGCAGGTGGCTCTCCCGGCCAACACCTCGAAGGCGGTGCGTATGCACAGACCATCACTCTCATTGCTTCTTGCAGGGGCAGTCTTTGCGGGCGGCTGGTTCGTGACCGCCTCGGCACAGGGCACCTCTACGGCGACCCCGCCTAGTGGTTCGCAGGATACCTCTGTCGCGGACGCGGCGCGGAAGGCCCGGGCCGACAAAAAGTCTGAGCCCCCGTCGGCCAAGCACGTGTGGAACGACGACAACATCCCGAAGGACCCGCGCGAAATTCCAGCCCCGGCAGCCACGGAGGGCGGCTCTCCCCCCGAGCAACTCGGGCAGGGCGCTACCTCGCCGCTCGGAGCCCAGGCGGCAGCCAAAGGAGCGGCCGCCGCGCAGGGGCTGAGCGAAGATGAGAAAGCTAAGAAGGACAAACAGCTCGAGGCCGAATGGCGGTCGAGATTCGCCACGGCGCAGAAGAAACTGGACGACGACACGAAAGAAGCCGACCTGATGCAGCGCGAGTACAACCTGAAGCGGCAGCAGTATTACAGCGATCCGAACCAGGCCCTGCGCGAGCAGTACGCGTACCCCTCGGGCCGCGGCGGCGAATTGAACGACCTGGCGAAGAAGATCGACGAGAAGAAGGCTCAGATCGAGCAGGACAAACAGGCCATCTCCGACCTGGAAGACCAACTGCGCAAGGAAGGCCTGCCTGCAGGATGGGCGCGTCCCTGAAGCATGGCGCGCCGACCGCCAGCGCATGAGATTCGCTTTCTAACGCCAGCGGGCGGTCTGGCGCGCGTTCTGGACGAAGGCCCTGCGGCGACCTTTGCGGCGGCCTTTGTGGCGGCCTTTGTGGCGACCCCTGCGGAACGAACCATCTTTCCCTGCCAAAGCGTTGCCCCCTGCCCATGGAACCCCTCCTCCTAGTCGAAGACAAAGCGGAACTGCGCGGCGTGCTGCGCAAGGCGCTCGAGCGCGCGGGCTGGACGGTGAGTGAAGCGGGCGACGCCGCCGCGGCCATCGCCAAAATCCGTCAGATGCGGTTTCTCCTGGTGCTCACGGATTTGAAGTTGCCCGGCGGCAGCGGGCTCGACGTGCTGCGCGAGGTGAAGGAAGCCGACCCCGACATTCCCGTGATCCTGATGACCGCATACGGCTCCGTGGAAGAAGCCGTGACGGCGATGAAAGAGGGCGCGTTTGATTTCATCCAAAAGCCCGTGGAGCTGGACCACCTGAAAATCCTGGTGGGCCGCGCGGCCCGGCAGCAGGATCTGCTTCGCGAAAACCTGGTGCTGCGCGAGGAATACGCGGCGCGCTACGGATTTCCGCGAATCGTGGGCGAGCATCCCGCCATCAAGACGGCCGGGCAGCAGGTGCAGA
>DATFZR010000479.1:0-3023 GCA_035314265.1 Candidatus Acidiferrales bacterium | reverse complement strand
TACCGCTTGATGGACGTGGACATCATCTTCAAGCGCGGCCTGGCCTACACCGCGGCAACACTGGGCGTGGTGGTGGTCTACTTCGTGGTGATTGCTCTGGTCGGCGAGCTCTCTCACTTCTTCGTGCCCAACAGCCGCATGGTGAACGTGCTGGCCGTCCTGCTGGCTGCTTTCCTGTTCCAACCCATGCGCGACCTCGTGCAGACGCGCCTGGACCGCTATTTCTACCGCGACCGCCTGGATTACCGCCGCACGCTCATTGAATTCGGCAGCACGCTCACGCGGGAAGTGCGCCTTGAGCCGATGCTGGATTCCGTGCTCGACCGCATCTCGCAAACTTTTCTCGTAGACCGCCTGGCGCTCTTCCTGCGCGACCCGGAACCCGCCGGACGCCTGCGCCTCACCCGCTCCATGGGCATCCTTCCGGAAGCGGTGGCGAATCTGAGCTTCCTCGAGGAGGGCGCGTTTCCGCCGGGCCGCCACTACCTCTTCTTTGAAACCGGCCGCGCCGCGCAGATTGAAGACGAGACGGCGCGCGCCACCCTCGAGAACATGGACCTGAACTACTTTGTTCCCTGCCGCGTCCGCGATGAAGTGGTGGCCGTGCTTGCCGTCGGCAAGACGGTGGATGGCGACTTCCTGACCAGCGACGACGTGGAACTGCTGGAAAGCATCGCCGGATACGTGGGCATTGCCGTACAAAACTCGCGGCTCTATCTCTCCCTGGAACTGAAGGCCGAACAGGTCGAGCGCCTCAAGGACTTCAGCGAAAACATCGTGGGCTCGCTGAACGTGGGCGTTATGGCGCTCGATTTGGCCGGACGTGTGGAATCCTGGAACCCGCAGCTTGAAAAGCTCACGGGCATCTCGCGGGACCAGGCCGTGGGGCAAAGAGTCAGCGCGCTATTGCCGCCGGACCTCGCGGTCGAACTGGAATCGCGCACCGTAAACGGACATGGCGGCGAAATCTACAAGTTCCCGCTGGTGAACCGCTCCGGCCAGGGACTCATGGTGAACGTTTCCGTGACGCCGCTCGAGGATAAACAGGGCGCTGAGCTGGGGCGGCTCGTGCTGCTCAACGACATCACGGAGCGTGTGCAGCTCGAGCAGCAGCTCCTGCAGACGGAAAAGCTCACCTCGCTGGGCCTGCTGGCCGCCGGCGTCGCGCATGAGGTGAATACCCCGCTCGCCGTCATCTCCAACTACATCCAGATGCTCGCTCGCCAGTTGCCCGGAGATGATTCCCGCCAGCAGATCATCGAAAAAATCGTGAAGCAGACGTTCCGCGCCAGCGAGATTGTGAACAACCTGCTCAATTTCTCCCGCACGGGCGCCGGGGAATTCGCCGCCGTGAACTTGAACGAAGTGATCGAGGAAACCCTCTCGCTGGTGGCCCATCCCTTCCGCACCGCGCACGTGAGCGTGATCAAATCGTTCGAAGACGGTCTGCCGGCGGTGAAGGGCTCGGGCAACCGCCTCCAGCAGGTGTTTCTGAATCTCTTCCTCAACGCTCGCGACGCCATGCCCTCCGGCGGCATGCTGGAAGTCCGCACCGTCAGCCAGAACGGCTCGGTGGAGGTGGAAGTCACGGACACCGGCACGGGCATCCCGGGTGAAAATCTACACCGCATCTTCGACCCCTTCTTCACCACCAAGGCCACGGGCAGGGGCACCGGCCTGGGCCTCTCGGTTAGCTACGGAATCGTCCAGGAGCACAACGGGCGGATTGAAGTGCGTAGTACGCCCGGCAAAGGCACGTCTTTCCGCCTCGAGTTCCCCGCTGCGGGGAAGTCGGTCCATGCCTAAAGCCAGCATTCTCGTCGTTGATGACGAGACCGAAATCCGCGAAGGACTCGAGCTCCTGCTCACCACAGAGGGCTACGAGGTGGACCCTGCCGAGACGGCGCGGGAGGGCTTCGAGCGCCTCGAGGCCAAGCCGTATGACCTGATTCTGCTCGACGTGAGCCTGCCCGACCGCAACGGCATCGAACTGCTGCGCGAGCTGCGCCAGCGCGATCCCCACGCTGTGGTGATCATGATCACCGCCTATGGTTCGATTGACATGGCTCGCGCCGCATTCAAAAACGGCGCGCTCGACTACATCACCAAGCCATGGTCCAACGATGAGTTGCTCGCGCAGGTTGCCCAGGCCGTGGAAGGCCGCCGGCTGCGCGAGGAAAACGTCCAGCTCAAGCGCGCCTTCAAGGAACGCTACAACTTCCCGAACATCATGGGCCGCAGCGAGAAGATGCTGACGGTGCTGGACCTCGTCGCCCAGGTGGCGCCCTCGCGCTCCACCGTGCTCATCAGCGGCGAAAGCGGCACCGGCAAGGAGCTGTTCGCCAAAGCCATCCATTCCGCCTCGCCCCGTGCGGATAAGCCGTTCGTTCCCGTGAACACGGGATCGATTCCCGTGGATTTGCTGGAGTCGCAACTTTTCGGGCACGTCAAGGGAGCTTTTACCAGCGCGGTAGCTTCGAAGAAGGGCCTTTTTGAAGTGGCCGATCAAGGCACGATTTTCTTTGACGAAATCGCCACCATCAGCCCGGAAACCCAGGCCAAGCTCTTGCGCGTGATCCAGGAGCGCGAATTTATGCGCCTTGGCGGCACCGACCAAATCAAAGTGGATGTCCGCATCGTCGCCGCTTCCAACATCGACCTGCTCACTCTGGTCCGCGAGGGCCGTTTCCGCGAAGATCTCTATCACCGCCTCAACGTCATCCATCTTCGGCTGCCGCCGCTCCGCGACCGCCGCGAAGACATTCCCGCTCTCTTGCTGCATTTCCTGGAGCGCTACTGCCTGGAAAACACCAAGACGCCCCGCCAATTCACCCAAGCGGCGCTAAAGCTCCTGATGGACTACGATTGGCCCGGCAATGTCCGCGAGCTGGAAAACGTCGTCGAGCGCGCCGTGGTACTTTCCACCCAAGAGCGCGTTGACGTCGACCTCTTGCCCGAGAATATCCGCAGCAAAGAAATCGTCCGCGGCGTCCGCCTCCAGCTCTCTGAGTTTCTACCCCCGC
>DATFZR010000478.1:0-6792 GCA_035314265.1 Candidatus Acidiferrales bacterium | reverse complement strand
GGTAGCGGCGAGCCACGAGCATGGGGTCGCCGTGCTGCTTGAGGAGGGCCATCTGCTCGTCTTCGCTGAGCGGACGACCGAGCGCCGATTCCCTTTCCTCCATTTGCGATTGGAGGTTGGCGGAAAGCTCGCGGACGATGTCGTCGCTGTTGGCCCTGGGCAGGTAGAGCTTCACCGCCTGCAGGTAGCTATCGAGAAGTGGCATGGCGGGACTCCTTCAGGATTCCGTCGAGCGACGTGCCGATGGTTTTCCATTCGGCGAGCAGTTGCTTCAGGATGCGTTTGCCATCGGCGGAGAGGAGGTAGAAACGTTTGTTGCGCTTTTCCTCTTCGCGCCATTCGCTCACCAGCAGCCCCTGGGCTTCCAAGCGCCGCAGCAGGGGGTACAACGTGCCTTCATCGATTTCCATACCCTGCTCGGCGAGGGCCTTGCGCAGGGTGTAGCCGTACTGCTCGGAACGGAGGGCGGCGAGAACGGCCAGGACGAGACAGCCGCGACGGAGTTCGAGGCGGAGGTTTTCGAAGAGGTCCTGGTGGTTGGGGCCGCTGTCCATATAGTGTGCGATACACACTGTATGACACACAGTATGTGTTGTCAAGGGATTTTTGCGGAGCCGGGGAGGGACAGGGAACAGAAGATCGGGCTGGATGGTGATTTGGAAAGGCCCACGGTCAGGAAGGCACTGACCGTGGCTACCGGCGCTACGACTATTCGTCGTCGTCCATGGTGCTGTTGGAGGCTTGCTCGAAGCGCGTGTAGGTGTGGAGGAAGACGAATTTGAGGACGCCGGTGGGGCCGTTGCGCTGCTTGGCGATGATGATCTCGGCGCGGTTGCGTTCTTCGTCGGGGGCGTCGGGCTTGTAGAAGCCGGGGCGATTGATGAACACAACGATGTCTGCGTCCTGCTCGATGGCGCCCGACTCGCGGAGGTCGGCGAGGTGGGGGCGGCGTTCGTCGCGCTCCGGGGCGCGGGTCAACTGGCTGAGGACGAGCACGGGGACGGCGAGTTCCTTGGCCATGGCCTTGAGGCCGCGCGAGATGCTGGAGACTTCTTCGTTGCGGTTGCCGAAGCGACCGCGTGCGGTCATCAACTGGAGGTAGTCGACGATTACCAGATCGAGGCCCTTGTCGCTCTTGAGGCGGCGGGCCTTTGCGCCCATCTCCACGACGGTGGAGGAGGACGAATCGTCAATCCACACGGTGGAGCGGGCGAGCTCGTTGAGGCTATGGCTCATCTTTTCGCGGTCTTCGATATTCAGGTGGCCGGTGCGGAATTTGTGCGAATCCACGCGGGCGTGGGAGGAGAGCAGGCGCATGAGCAGCGCCTCCTTGGACATTTCCAGGCTGAACAGGGCCACGCGGCCTTCCGCGGTGGCAACGTTCTCCGCAATGTTCAGGGCGAGAGCGGTCTTGCCCATGGAGGGGCGCGCGGCAAGGATGATGAGGTCGGAGGCTTGCAGGCCGGAAGTCATCTCGTCGAGCGCATGGTAGCCGGTGGCCAGGCCTGTGACGGCGCGGCCTTCGCTCATCAGCTTGTCGATGCGCGCGTAGCTGGTCTGGACCAGTTCCTTGACGCTGACGAATCCCTGCCGGATCCGGTCTTCGGCCAGGCGGAAGATCTCCGACTCCGCGGTGTCGAGCATTTCGTCTGCGCCGAGCTCGGCCTCGAGCGCGCGCTGCTCGATGGAGTGCGCCGTGTGCACGAGATGGCGCATCAGCGACTTTTCCTTGACGATGCGAGCGTAGTGGGGAACGTTGGAGATGCGCGGGACGCCGTCCACGAGGGAGGCCAGATACGCCGTGCCACCGGCCGATTCGAGCTCGCCCTTGCGGCGCAGCTCGTCTGTGAGGGTGAGCAGGTCAATCGCCTTGCCGGCCTCGAAGAGCTGGACCATGCCGTCGAAGATGCGGCGGTGGTGATCGCTGAAGAAATCTTCGGTGCGCAGGATTTCGAGGGCGGGATTGAGGCTCTGGTTATCGAGCAGGATGGCGCCGAGGATGCCGCGTTCGGCCTCGAGGCTGGAGGGGAGAGGCCGTTCGATAGTGACTTCTGGCGCCATGGACGGTATGAGCCTTCTGGCTGTTCGCCTTATATTCGCCTATACTGCTTTTGTTTGCAAGGGGCGGGAGACGACGGGCCGCGATCCGTGCACGGAGGCTTTCCTCCGTGCTCTTTTTTCGCGAAGCCAGGCCGATTCACGCTTCAGCCCGCGCGCTATCCGGATCGGTTTTCTTGCCCCCGCGCAAACGTGAGTGGATTGTCGGGGTGCGCGCGCCGCGAGTCAATGAAGCGGCCTGTGGACACGTGTGAATTTCATGCGCGCGCACGAAAATACATTTGACTTTTAGGTTTGTGGCGAATTTGACGCGAATCAACCAGCCAGCAGGGCCCGCAGCGATCCTGCGGGCCGTGAATTTCTTTGAGCGGTTGGAGGCCGCCTGTGAAAATCTTTCGTGGGGGAGCGGCTCTTGCTTTCGTTAGCTACTCTTCCTTGCGGATTACCACCTTGATTTGTGCGATGACCTCGCGGTGCAGCTTGACGGACACGAGGTGCTCGCCCAGCGTCTTGATGGGCTGATCGAGCTGGAGCTTGCGCTTGTCCACGGTGTAGCCCTGGACCTTGAGCGAATCGGAGATATCGCCGGAGGTGACGGAGCCGAACATCTGGTCGTTCTCTCCAGCCTTGCGCGCGAAGTCAACGGTGAGGCTGGCGAGCATCTCCGCCTGCTTCTGGGCGCCCTCGCGTTCGGTGGCTTCGCGCTTGGCCAGCGCGCGCTTGACCTGCTCGAGCTGCTTGAGATTGCCCTGGCTGACGGGCAGCGCAAGCTTGTGGGGCAGTAGATAATTGCGCGCGTAGCCCTCGGCGACCTCAACGATCTGGCCGCGGTGTCCCAGCTTTTCTACATCTTCCTGCAAGATGATCTGCATGACTGTCCTCTCCACAAATGCGGGCGCAACCCTTCCTGCGTCCGGGGCGCAGCAAGCGGCGCCCCTACGGGTTCTAACGCGCGCCGCCAAACGGCATTAGCGCGATGTTGCGGGCGCGCTTGATGGCTTCCGCCAGCCAGCGCTGGTGGCGCGCGCAGGTGCCGGTGATGCGGCGCGGGACAACCTTGCCGCGCTCTTGAATGAACGTGGTGAGCTGTTCCGGCTTCTTGTAGTCGATGAAATCGACGCGGTCCACGCAGAAGCGGCACACCTTCTTCTTGCGGTAGAAGCCGCGACGCCCGCGTTTGCCGCCCTCGCGGCCACCGCCACCGCCTCCGCCTTCCCGCGGACCACGGCTGTCGCCGCCACGCCCTTCGCCGCCGCGGCCTTCGCCACGCGGCCGGCCTTCGCCCGGACCGTGCCCTCCACCGGGCCGGTGGTGTTCCGACGGGCGGTGCGGTGCGGGTGTTGCCGCTGCCGGAGCTGCCGCTGCCGGAGTTGCGGCCGCCGGAGTTGCGGCCGCCGGAGTTGTTTCGGCCGGCTTGGCCTCCGCAGGGGGCGCGCCTTCCTGGGCGCGGGGTTCCTGCGCCTGGGGCTGCTGTGGTTGCGATTCCTTCTGAGTCTCGTCCGCCAAGGGATCCTCCTCTATTCCTTCTGCTGCACTGCGGCAGCGGGTTCAGGACTGGCAGCGGCGTGGGCATGAGTGGCAGCGCCACGGGCCGCGGCGCGCGGGCGACGCGAGGCTTTTCTCTCGCGCCGCTGTGCCAGCCGCTTCTGCCGCTTGATGTCTTCGTCGAGGCGCACGGTCATGTACTTGATCACGATGTCGCTGACCTTGAGCCTGCGTTCGAGCTCGTGCACGAGATCGCCCTGCGTGGAACGCAGTACCATGAGCACGTAATACCCTTCGCGGTGGCGCTGCACGCGGTAGGCCATGCGGCGCGCGCCCCACTTTTCCTTCTTGTCGATTTTGCCGCCGCGCTCCGCGGCCGTGTGCTCGAGGGTGGCGATGAGCTTATCGATTTCCTCTTCCGGCGTGGCCGGGTGGCAGATGAAAATCAGGTCGTACAGTCTCTCTTCCATTCTGGCTTCTCCCTTACTGCGTTACTCCGTGTTCTGCGTAGTGCCCGCATCCGGCGTCCGCCGGTTGAACCGATTCATGGCCTTGCGCAATCCCTCGGTGACCATGCACTCGAGGGCTTCCGCCCCGCGCTCCACCAGCTCGACCGCCGCCGCCCGTTCACTCTTCGGCATGCGGTGGAGCACGTAAGCCGCCAGGTCGCCCACGGGATGATCGGGCTGAATCCCCAGCCGGACGCGCACAAACTCATCCGTGCCGAGCGCGCCGATCACCGACTTCAAACCGTTGTGGCCGCCGGCGCTTCCGCGTTCGCGAATGCGCAGGCTGCCCCAGGGCAGCGCCACTTCGTCCACCACCACCACGATGCGCTCGGGCGGCGTCTCGTAGCGCTCGGCCAGTTCCCGCACGGCCAGGCCGCTGAGGTTCATATACGTTTGCGGCTTGGCCAGCGCCACATCGTGCTCCCCGATGCGTCCGAGGCCGACGTAAGACTTCGATTCCGGGCGTTCCACGCGAATGCGCGCGCGTTCCGCGAGGAGGTCGACGACCAGGAAACCCAGGTTGTGGGGCGTCCAGGCGTACTCGTATCCGGGGTTTCCCAGTCCGACGATGAGCCACATGAGCGATTGCGAAGTTTGGGAAGGCCCGCCAGCGGGCCGACGCCTGCCTCGCGCCCACACCGGGCGCGGCGGCTACTTCTTCTTCTCCGACTTTTCGGGCTTCTCGGCCTTCTCGCCCTTCTCGGCCGGAGCTGCGCCCTCTTCCCCCTCTTCTTCCTTCTTGCCCTTCTTGATGACTTCGGGTTCGGCCGGCGTTGCTGCCGCGGCTGCGTCCGGCGTAACTTCTTCTTCCTTCTTCGGCGTAATCACGTGCGCGATCACCGTGCGCGCCTCGCTGATCAGCTTCATTTTCGCGGCGTCCAGCGGCAAATCGGAAAAGCGGAGCTGTTTGCCGATGGTCATCTCAGAGACGTCCATGCGGAACTCTTCCGGGATGTCCATGGGGAGGCATTCGATTTCGACTTCGCGGGTGATGACTTCAAAGACGCCGCCCTGCTGCTTGACGCCCACGGGCTCGCCGTGCGTGTGCACGGGGACGCGAACGCGCATGCGCACGTCTTTGGCCACGCGGATCAGGTCGACGTGCAGGAGGGTGCCGTGCTGCGGATCAATTTGCCAGTCTTTGAGGACCGCGAGCTGTTCTTCGCCGCCCTCGACCGTGATATTGAGCAGCGCGTTGTGTCCGGCTTCCGTGCGGAACAGCGGCCTGAGCTGCTGCAACTGCAACATCAGAGGCACGGCCTCGCCCTTGCCACCGTAGAGCACGCCGGGGATGGTGCCGGCGCTCCGCAGACGTCTCATGGCGTTCTTCCCGCGGTCTTGCCTGAGTTTTCCCTGAATCAGGATCTGCTGCATACGTCCTTCCTTTTCGCTCACCAGATAAGAGCTAGATGAACAGCTCGCTGATCGAGCTCTCTTCGTGAATCGACTGAATTCCCCGCGCGAACAGAGACGATACGCTGAGCGCGCGGATTTTTCCGCAGGCCTGCGCCGCGGGCGACAGCGGTACCGTATTCGTCACCACAACTTCCGTGAGCGCCGACTTCGAAATGCGCTCGACGGCCGGTCCGGAAAGCACCGCGTGCGTGCAACAGGCCGAAACCTCGGTGGCGCCGTGTTCGAGCAGCGCCTCGGTGGTCTTGATCAGCGTCCCGGCGGTGTCAATCATGTCGTCAATCACCAGCGCCGGGCGGCCACGCACGTCTCCGATCACGTTCATCACTTCCGCGACATTCATTTCCACGCGCCGTTTGTCCATGATGGCCAGCGGCGCATTAATCTTTTTCCCGAAGAACCGGGCGCGCTCGACGCCGCCGGCATCGGGCGAAACGACCGTGAACTGCTTCTGCCGTTCCTTCAGGAAGTAATCCACCATCACCGGCGTCGCGTACAAATGGTCCACCGGGATATTGAAATATCCCTGAATCTGCGGCGCGTGCAGGTCCATGGTGAGCGCGCGGCTGGCGCCCGCCGTTTCCAGCAGATCGGCCACGAGCTTCGCGGAGATCGGCACGCGCGGCTTATCTTTCCTGTCCTGCCGGGCGTAGCAGTAGTACGGCACGACCGCCGTGATGCGCCACGCAGACGCCCGCTTAAAAGCGTCGATCATCATCAACAACTCCACCAGGTGCTGGTCCACCGGGTGGCAGCAGGGCTGCACGACGAACACGTCCGCCCCGCGCACATTCTCCAAAATCTGGAAATAAATCTCGCCGTCGCTGAAGCGGCCCAGGGCGCTCTGCCCGAGCGGTACGCGCAAATCGCGCGCAATCTCTTCCGCCATCGGGCGGTTGGCCATCCCCGCAAACAGCTTGAACTTCTCGTCTACCAAGAGCCTTCCCCTGAGCGCCCCTGAGAAACAGACAACCCCGGCGAAACACGACCCCGGCGGACACCCTGCGCCGGCTGTCGCGCGATCAGGTCAGCCCAAACTGGCCAAACGCGTCGCGCGGCGATACTCATCCCTGAATACGGTTTCCGTGATGAAAACCTGGTCGTCCGGAAACTGCATCGCGGCACGGCGCGCCTGCGCTGGGGTCTGGAATACTCCGAACACCGCCGAACCGCTGCCCGCCAGCGCGACTCCCGCGGCTCCATGCTGGAGGAACGCGCGTTTGATTCGCGCCAGCCGGGGGTGATGCCGGAAAACCGCCGCCTCGAAGTCGTTCTCGAGATGGCTCCCCTGACCGCTCCAAGAAAGAGCGCAGAAACTCCTAAGTTT
>DATFZR010000477.1:0-9711 GCA_035314265.1 Candidatus Acidiferrales bacterium | reverse complement strand
AAGGCAACGTCAGCGGCTTTGCTCTGCACAACGCGTCCGGATTCCCATCGCGTCACGACTTTTGCCCCCAGACCGAACAGGCCTTCCAATTCCGTCTGTGAAAGCCCCAGAGCTTTCCGGGTCCGCACGATCTCTTCCGCCGAAAGCATCCCGAGCTTCTTGCGCACCAGATTCTTCACCGCAATCGAGACCGCTCGCGCCTGCCCGGGCGTAAAGAAGCGCTCGCCGCACTTTCCGCATTGCGACATTTCGGCGACGGGAACGATGACGGTGGCCTGGTTATACTTCGTGAGAAGCCTTCTCCGGACCGTTTTCACATTGTCCGAATCACATATACCGCATCGAGGTTCGCTCACCATGCACCTCAACGTCGCTCTGCGTTACGAATAGCGGGGAAACCGGGAATGCTGTACTGCTTCTGAGGATCAATCCGTGCGGCGTGCGGGCGCGCGCGACGCGGCGTCGTCATCCGGTTCGGGCTCGGGAAGAATACCCACTCCGGCGGCGGCCACGCTGTCGCGCGAAGTGTTCTTCACCAGATACATGGCCTCATCGGCCAGGTGCAGCAGCTTTGATTTATCGCGCGAGTCTGTGGGATAAGACGCCACACCCACGCTCGCCGTGATGCGAACCTCCAGTCCCAGGTCCTGCATCCACAGATGCTCGCGGATGCGTTTGTGCAGGCGTCGGGCCACGATCAGCGCGTTTTCCTTGGACGTTTGCGGCAGCAGCACCACGAACTCGTCGCCGCCGTAACGGAAGGCAAAGTCAATCAAGCGGCAGTTCGATTTCACCATGTTGCCGATGTCGGAGAGCAGGCGCGTGCCCGTCAGGTGGCCGAACGTGTCGTTCACATTCTTGAAGTGGTCGAGATCGATGAAAATCAGCGAAAACTCATAGTTATAGCGCTGCGAACGGTAGATCTCCGTCTCCAGCACGAAGTTCAGGTGCCGCGCGTTGTAGAGCGTGGTGCAGTCGTCCGTAATCGTCAGCTCGTGGATCTTCTGCACGTGGCGCGCATTTTCAATGGCGATGGCCGCGAAGTCCGCCAGCACCTCCAGGAGCGCCAGGTCGCGCTCGCCGAATCCCTGCGGGCCCACGCAATTGATCAGCTCGATCACGCCCAGCGCGCGGTCGCGGAAGCGCACGGGCACGGCCACGATCGACCGCGTCTGCATCTTCGTCTTCTCGTCCACCTTGGCGAAGAAGCGCGAGTCGCGGCTCGTATCCGGCACGATCACCACTTCGCCGGTCTGCGCCACCCATCCGGCAATTCCCTGCCCGGTCTTGATGCGGATGTCCTTCAGCGCCGCGCTGCCTTCTCCCGTGGCGATTTCGAAGTACAGCTCCTGCTTCGCCTCGTCCATCAGCAAGAGCGACCACGTATCCGGATGGAGGAACTCCTCCACCTTCTGCATGATCGTGCGCAGAACCTGATCGAGTTGCAGGGAGGAAGTGAGCGCCTTGCCCAGCTCGTGGAAGATGGCGACTTCGCTGAAGCCGCGAGGGTCGGCCTTCACGTGTGCGATAGTCGGGTTGCGACGGCGTTCGACGCCGTTGAAGGATGTGTTTTCTTCAGCCATGCCGGTCAAGCCTGCCAATGCGCTGGCAACGCTCTAGCTGCAAGAAGGGCAAAAGGATAGCGCGGGCGAACCATCCTTCGCACCCTCGGGGATTATAGGAGACGCGCCGCGCCCCTCGCAACGCCTTCCGCCCCAGCCTGTGCCTATCTGGTTGGCACTCCCGGCGGTTGACACGGCCCCGCAGCCTGCCTATAGTGCCAGCGGGACGGAAATTTCGCCGTTGACCACCATTTTCGGCGGCGCGCCCGCTACAGCCAAGGGCACGTTCGGCGAGCACCTGCGTCGCGAACGCGAGATGCGCGGCGTATCGCTCGACGAGGTTTCGCAATCCACCCGCATCACCACCCGCTTTCTGGAAGCCCTCGAGAACGAACGCTGGCAGGACCTGCCCGGCGGCGTCTTCAACCGCGGTTTCCTGCGTTCCATCGCTCGCTACCTCGGCCTGGATGAAGAAGCCCTGGTGGCCGAGTACGCGCAGGCCACCAACGACCGCCCGCAGATGGCCGAATGGGCCGCCTCCGTCAACGAACGCGGCCCGGCGCCGCGCCAGGGCGCGGGCCGGAAAAGCAGCGCACGCCTGGTGTGGCTCACTCTGCTCCTCGTCTGCGTGGCCGCCGGCGCCGCAGGATGGTGGGGCTGGACGGAATATGGAAGCGTGGTGCGCGCCTGGCGCAGTCCGCTGCCCGTGGTTCCCCAAGCGAAGCCGCCCGCCGCGCCTGCCGTATCGCCGAATGGCGATTCCACCGGCATCAACATGTCCGTCACCAACCCTCCCGGCGCCAATCCCCCAGGCGCCGCGCCGCAAGCCGCGGAAGATCTGGAACTCCGCGTGGAAGTCAGCCGCTCGACCGACGTCACCATTTCCGGCGACGGCAAGACGCTTTTCCAGGGACGCATGAACCGCGGCGAGAATCGCATGTTCAAAGCCCACGATCGCTTCGACGTCTCCGCCAAAAACTCGTTTGCCTTGGTGCTGGAGCTGAACGGCGCCAGCCTGGCCCCGGTAGGCCAGCCCGACTCGCCGGGAAGCGTTACCCTCACCCACAAGGATCTGGCCCAGGCTCGCCGGGCCGCAGGAGACTCCCATTAGCGCAGAAATTCGAGAAGAGATACGCGGGGGACGCGCGACGCGCGAACGCAAACTGGCCGTGGCCTCGGGCGGCGCGGGCCTCGAGCCGTGGATGCGCGCCGAACTGCTGGTGGTGCTGTTGCATGATGGCGACGCCACCGTCTCCGGCAAGGCGCATAACGCACTCCTGTCCGTTGCCCCCGAAGTTCTGCTGGAAGCCGCCAAGCAGCCGGACGCCCCCATGCCCGTATTCCAGTACGTTGCGGAACACGCCACAGACCGCGACGGCGCCGCCACGGTGATGGCCGCGAATCCTAATTGTCCAGGCATCGCGCTCGCGCACGTGGCCAAGTACCTGACGCTCAAGTCCATCGAGACCGTCATGGCCAACCTCGAAATGCTTACCTCGCGCGAACTCGTGGACGCGCTCGCCGAGCGCACCGACCTGACCGCCGAGCAAAGGCGCGTGCTGCAGGAACTGACCGCCGAAACCGACCAGAAGGCTCTCGCAGCCGCTGTGGAAGATGCCGAGCCCGACCCGATAAAGAGGCAGACGCTCCTGCAACGCCTGGCCACCATGAACGTAATCGAGCGGCTCACCCTGGCGCTCAAGGGGGGCCGCGAGGAGCGTTCCGCGCTGATCCGCGACTCCAACAAAATGGTTTCGCGCGCCGTGCTGCAGTCGCCGCGCCTCACGGAGCAGGAGGTGGAGAACTACTCCAACATGGCCAACCTCTCCGATGAGATTCTTCGCGCCATCTCCCTGAACCGCAATTTCATGAAGAGCTATGCGATCGTTCGCAACCTGGTGAACAATCCGAAGACTCCCATGGACGTCTCTCTCCACCTGCTGCCCCGCCTGATCACCACCGACATGAAGAAGCTGATGATGAACAAGAACATTCCAGACACGGTGCGTTCCATGGCCCAGAAGATGGTCCGCCAGAAACACATGATGGGCCAGAGCTAGCCCCGCCAACCTGTAGCGCAGGGCGATAGCCCTGCGGCTTTTTCCCCTCAACGCCCCGAACCAACCCCACGGCCACCGCCCGCCCTACAACTCCGCAGCAATACGCAGAATCAGCGCGCCCACCAGCGCCGCAAACTGCCCGCGAACCCGCGCTCCCGTCTCCAACACCTCTTCATGCGTAATCGGCTGGTCCAGAATCCCCGCGGCCAGATTCGTAACGCACGAGATTCCCAGCACCTCAATCCCCATCTGCCGCGCCACAATCACCTCCGGCGCCGTAGACATGCCCACCAGGTCCGCGCCCAGCGTGCGCAGCGCGCGAATCTCCGCCGGCGTTTCGAAGCTGGGACCCGTGACCGCCGCATACACCCCGTCCGGCAGCGTGATGCCCTGCCGCTTCCCTTCCTCGCGCGCGATGCGGCGCAGCCGGCTCGAGTAGGCCTGCGTCATGTCGGGAAAGCGCAAGCCGAACCGCGCGTCGTTGTGCCCGATCAAAGGATTCGTACCCTGGCAATTCAGGTGGTCGCGAATCAGCACCAGCGCGCCCTGCTGGTAATCCGGAGAAATCCCGCCGGCAGCGTTGGTGATGATGAGCGCGCGAATCCCCATGAGGCCCAGCACGCGGACGGGAAACGTCACCTCGTCCATCGAGTAGCCTTCGTAGAAATGCAGGCGGCCGTCGAGCACCGCCACGCGTTCGCCGCCCGCGGCGCCGTTTTTCGCAACCCGTCCGATCACCACGCGCCCGGCGTGTCCTTCCACCGTCGAAACCGGAAAGCCGGGAATCTTCCCGTACGGTATGCTCGCAGCCCCGGTCAGTTCGCCCGCAAAAGCGCCCAGGCCCGAGCCGAGAATTACCCCGATGCGCGGACCCGCCCCCGCCGCCACACGTGCGCGCGCCAGCACGAACTTCGCGGCGCGTTCCGCCCTCGCAAACAGATTCGAGCGGTCGCCTGCCCCGCCCGCCCGCTTCCTCGTGCTCATAACAAAATCCCCACGATCGACGCGGAGAGCAGGTTCGCCATCGTGCCTGCAAGCATGGCCCGGAAGCCCAGTTCCGCCAGTTGATGCCGTTTGTTCGGCGCCAGCGCGCTCAGGCCGCCGATCTGGATGCCGATCGAACCCAGATTCGCAAACCCGCACAGCGCGAATGTGGCGATGGTAAACGACCGCGGGTCCATCTGGCCCTTCAGCACGCCGAGTTTGCTGTAGGCCACGAACTCGTTCAGCACCATGCGCGTCCCCAGCAGGTTCCCCACCGTGATGCAATCGTCCGACGGCACGCCGATCAGCCAGGCCACCGGAGCAAACGCCCAGCCCAGCAATTCCTCCAGGCTGCCGGGAAACCACGCCACTCCCGCGCGCGCCAGCCATCCGTGCGCCGCGTCGAAAACTCCGTCCACCAGCGCAACCAGCGCCAGGAAAGCGATGAGCATGGCGGCAACGTTCAGCGCGAGATGCAGCCCGTCGGTTGCGCCGCGCGTCACAGCGTCGAGCAGGTTTCCCCGCTGTTCCTCTTCGGGCTCCTCCCATTGCACGCGGCCCGCGGTTACGGGCTGCTCCGTCTCAGGCACCAGCATTTTCGCGATCACCATCGTGCCGGGCGCCGTCATGATCACGGCCGTCAGCAGGTGCCGCGGCTCCGCGCCGAACAATATATAGGCGCCCATCACGGCGCCGGAGATGTGCGCCATCCCGCTGGTGATCACCGTCATCAACTCCGAACGCGTGAGCATCGGAAGAAAAGGACGAATCGTCAGCGGCGCCTCCGTAATGCCCATGAACACGCTGGCCGCCACGCTCAGCGATTCCGCCCCGCTCGCCCCCATCAGCCGCGTCATCACCCGCGCCATCACCCGGATGATGGCCTGCATCACGCCGTAGTGATAGAGGACGGAGAAAAAGCTGGCGATGAAAATAATGATGGGCAGCACCTGGAAGGCGATGATCACCCCGCCGTAGCCCTTCTCCCCGAGCGGCCCGAACACAAATTTCGAGCCCGCGAAGGAGAATCCCATCAACCATTCCGCGCCCGCGCCCAGCACCTGGAAGAGGCGCAGCCCCACGCTGGTCTTCAGTACGAAAACAGCCAGCCCGAGCTGCAAGCCCATGCCCCACAGGATGGTCCGCAAACGAATCGCGCGCCGTGCGCTGGAGAAAAACCAGCACGCCAGCAACACCGCGGCAATCCCGAGCAATCCGGTGAAGCGCTGCATGGAGTCCCTCTCCCGTCGAGCCCGCGCGGGAGTGTAGCACTGAGGAGCTTTCGCAGCGCCGGGCAGCCTCCCCGGCGATGTCTGGCGGGTCCCGGCCCGGCCTGAGCGCAGCCGGAGGCGCCGGCCCATGTCGCCCATGTTGTATCGCCGGCATGCGCCGAGGGCACCAAGGGCTTCTACGTGTCTCGGCAACGGAGGAAGCCGGCGCCTGCTTTTGTTCACACCAAGCGCGAGCCCCGCGCCTATTGGGTTCCGCGCTTCTACGCGGGAAGCCCTTGAGCTCTCACTTCATCAAGTGCTCCCAGTTAAGAACCAACCCTAAAGCGGGCGGGCTATGCAGCCCGACCGGCCGGATGGCCAGCGTGCGCTTGCCGTCGGTCATGATCGAAATAAGACTAACGCCGGAGGGGAGGCTCATAACTTCCTTGGGCGCTGAAAACTCTGGTTTGCTCCCTCCCGCGCGGACTTCTACCGTGTAGACCTTGTCTTCCTGCCAGTAGTGCAAGCTCTTGCCGTCAGCAGACCAATCGAGCGAGCTCGTATATTCTTGCCGGGCAATCCCGCCATGCGAGATTTGCCACTTGGAGCCGCCCTCCGGAAACGGCATTACGTAAAGTTCCCGGCTCCCGCTTTCATCCGAGGTGTAGGCGAGCCACTTATTGTCGGGCGAGAGCTTCGGATCGTACTCGTCGTAGCGGCTGTTGAGCGCCGGAGCCATTTTGCGATCGCCGGCCAGGTCCATGGAATAGATATCCCAACTCGTTTTTGTATCCTGCATTTCAAAGAACAGGTACCGCCCATCCCACGATGTGCTCGCCAGATAAAAGCCGCCGTCCAGAACTATGAGCTTTTCGTCTTTCCCGGAAGTGGTGAGCGATTGCTGCAACAATGGGGTGTGGGAAAGGCCCGGAGAGGCGGTGAATACACTCTTCTGGTCCGCGGAGACGATCCCGTTCTGTTCTTCCCCCGAATCTTGACTGAGCCGCGTGATCGTCCTGCGCCCCGTGTCCGCCAGCCACAGGCTGTTGCCCTGCCCGTCCGGGTTGGCACGGTACAGAACCGCCATCCCGCTGCGCGGTGAGAAAGTGCCCCCCTTGTAAGCAGCCGGCTCACCCCAGTGCTCCAATTCCTTGCCCCCCGAGTCCAGCCACACCAGCTCGCCATTTCCCAGGGACGCCTGGCGATACACCAGCACGTTCTGCGATACGCTGAAGTATCCGACGTGACGGGGGTTGTAATACTCCACCGCCCCGGCGATCGGGACGGGCTGGCCCTCCAGGCGCAATCCCGCCATATCAAACGCCTGCCCTGTCAGGACGTTGTCCTTCACGTAAAACAGAAATCCGTTGCTGTACGCCACGTTCGATCCAAACGGCAGAATCTGTTTGGAATCGCCCCCCTCAAGCGACCCCGCATACACGGCGCCTACCGAGTCTCTTCCAATTTCCTCCATGAACAGAAAGTGCTTTCCATCAGGCAGGAAGTAAGGATTGCGGTCGGTGAACTCCTTATCGTCCTTGTGTGCCCGGACTAGGTTCTCGGGCGTCCCGCCGCCGTCAGACACGCGCTGGAGTGGACCGCTGATTCTCGGCGCGAACAAGATGATGCCCTGCCCGTTCCAGGTGCCGCCGCGTCCCTCAGGGGCGTCGCAGAGCGTTTGCACGGGCCCGCCCGCGGCCGGAACCTTCCTCAGCTTGCCGCCCGAAAAAAAGGCCAGGTACTTCCCGTCTGGAGACCAGAAGGGGAACAGCGCATCTTCGGTTCCCGCCAGTTGCTCGGCCTTGCCCGTACTGAGCCGCTGAACGAAGATGAGGTTCTTGTTGTCCTTCACGGCGAGAAACGCGATCTGCTGTCCATCCGCTGACACTGCCGGCGCTCCATTGATCACAAACGCAAGATCAAGGCCCTCGGGCCGCTCGATCTGGGCGCGCACCAGTTGCTGCGCGGAAGTCAGGCGTCGCGCGTACATCGCAGCCATCGCCACCGCCGCCGCGGCCAGCAGAAATACCAGTACGATTGCGCCGGCCAGGATTTTCTGCCGGCTCTTCCCCTGCGGCGCCGCCACCGCCGCCGCGCCCACCTGGCTACCCCCGGCCGCGATCCACTGCAACTGGAGCTTCAGGTCGTGCGCGCTCTGAAAGCGCTCGTCCGGCTCCTTCGCCAGGCAGGTCCTCACCAGGTGCTCCAGCGCTGGAGGCGTCAGCGGCTGCGTCGCCGAGATCGGTTCCGGGTCTCTCTCCAGCACGGCGCTCGCCACCGAGAGCTGGCTTTTCCCCTCGAAGGCCCGCTTCCCGGTCAGCATTTCGTACAGCAGGGCTCCAAAGGCAAAGATGTCGCTGCGCGCATCCGCCTCTTTCCCTTGAATCTGCTCCGGACTCATGTACTGCACCGTGCCCACGATGGTCCCGGCCTGCGTAATCGGCGATGCCAGGCTCGCGGCCGTAGCCACCGCAGAGAACGCTGGTGTCGGGGACTGCGCTCCCGCCCCGGCCCCCTGCTTGGCGAGTCCAAAATCCATCAGCTTGGCCGCGCCCTTGGTCAGCATCACGTTGCCCGGCTTCAGGTCGCGGTGCACCACCCCGCTGCGGTGCGCCGTGTCCAGCGCATCGGCCACCTCCATCCCGATGCGCAGAAATTCGTCCAGCGCCAGCGGCTTGCGCGACAGCCGCGCCGCCAGCGTCTCGCCCTCCAGGTACTCCATCACCAGAAAATCCACCCCATCCTGACTGCCAACGTCATGGATCACACAGATGTTGGGGTGATGCAGCCCGGAGATGGTCTTGGCTTCGCGCTCGAAACGCGCTCGAAAGTCCGCATTCTTGCTCAGGTGCGCGGGAAGTACCTTGATCGCGATCTCCCGGTCCAACCGCGTGTCCCGCGCTCGATACACCTCGCCCATGCCACCGGCGCCCAGCGGCGCCACGATCTCATACGGCCCAAGTTTTGTTCGCGGAACAAGAGGCATGAGTGGGCGCGATTATAACCCTAGGAACCTTAGCCCGGCACCTTCGGCCCGGAGTGGCCGTACCTGGCATCTGGATTCCAGCCACCGAGACGCTCTTTCTCATGTCCGGCGGGCTGTATACTGGCGTTGCGCGTTTGTCTTTGTAAGAACGTTGGGGATGCAAGCCGTGTCTACCAAAAAGATCACAGCTCAAGAGGCAGCCAGGCGTCTGGCGAGCATCGCGCTTGGTGTGTTGGAAAAGATGCCTGAGGATGAACGAGAACGCCGCATCGCGGCGGCGGAGCGCCGGGTTGCTAATGCGTCGCGTGGTGCTCGTGGATAATCCGCATCGAGTTCTCGTGTTCGTCCGTCCCGGTTGGCTGTCCGATGTCGCTGAGCATTCGCTGCGTAGAACCCTCTATCCCCCCGTTCAAGCGCTCCGTTCAGCAGCCTCTCCAGCATTCCCCTTGCCTCCTCTTCTGGTCAAAATACGTCTCCACTGTCGATTTTCCTTGACTTTTGATGACACGTATGGTATAAGCACCAAGAGTTAACGGTAGTCTGTTCCGCCTGGCAATGCCGCTAGGAAGGTAACCGCCCTTAAGTCCTTTGGTTGTCATGCTTACGAACCCCGAACTCGCAAGTCCTTTAGAATCCATGCTTACGAAGGCGATAATATACTTGACAAATCAGGGCGGCTGGAGTACGATTGGCTTAGGTGAGAGACATGAAAAAGCCAAAAACACTCCAACAGGCAATCGTCCACTTCGCAGGCCCCGACAACTGCCTCAAGTTCATGGTCAGTCTGCGCTGGCCGAAGGGCGTTGAATGCCCTACCTGCGGGCGGAAAGACCCTGCCTTCCTCGCCACTCAGCGCAAGTGGCAGTGCAAGAGCGTCCATGCGAAACGGCAGTTCTCTGCCAAGGTCG
>DATFZR010000476.1:0-8962 GCA_035314265.1 Candidatus Acidiferrales bacterium | reverse complement strand
GAAATTTTGCTCCGAGAAGTGGCTAGCTGAGCCGGGCAAACAGCCCCAAAAGAGAACCCGCACCCCTCAACAAACCACAAGACCCTCAAGCTCACTGATTGCTTGGCAATTTGAAAACCAAACATTTCGGTTTCTAAAATGCTGAACACAAATAACTTAACAGGCCAAGGTGAGGGGTAATTTACCACGTGCCATCCATAAGATGGAATGAGATATGGTATTCCATACTACGGATGTGTTTCCGGCCCCGGGTCCCTCGGCAGTCCCAGGGGCCTCTGCCTTGGCCTTCACTGACGACCGCGAGGCGAAGGGGCTGCCGCAGAACAACAGACAACACAACCGTGGTGACAAGCGAGGGCTGCGTGCAGGAGCACAGCGAGAGCAAAAAAAGGGGAGCCCGCTTGCGCGGGCTCCCCGGTTGAGGGTTGAGCTGGACAGCGCTCTAGAAAACCAGCTTCGCGGTGAGCTGCAGGAGCCGCGGGTTGCTGGAGAGCACCTGGTCGGGACGCAGGAAGTCCACGTTCCCGGGAGTGAGATAGTTGGTGATTGCATTGCCACTGGCAGTGCCGGGCTTGTACGTTAAGATCGGCTGCACCTGGTTCAAGCTGCCGGCGATGTACTGCGGGTGGTTGAAGAAGTTCAGCGCCTGCATCTGGAACTCAAGCCGCAGCCGCTCCGTGATGGCGAACTTCTTTCCGATGGTCAGGTCGATGTTGTTGATCGGCCGGGTGAGGACGGTGTTGCGCCCTGCCACCACCAAGCCGTTGTTGGGTTCGAGCGAGCCGGTGCCCGGGCGGATAAAGAACGCGCTCGAATTGCCGGCCAGGTAACCTACGACCTGTCCGGCGTTGGGTCCCGCAGTAGCCGTAAGCGCGGTGACGGTGGTGCTGCTGCCGGCAACACCGGCTGGATTGATCAGCACGCGATCGCCTGCCGCATCGCCGTTTCCGTTGACGTCGCTATTGGCCTGGAGGTCCGCCCACGCTCCCGACTGGAACGTGTAGATGGGCGTGAACAACCAGTTGCCCATGATATTCCGGCGGAACCAGCTGCCCGTCTTGAAGTAAGGCAGGTCGTAGTAAGTCACCAGGGAGACCCGGTGCCTGTGGTCGAGCGCCGAGTTGCTCCGGTCGTTCGCCAGGTCTTGGAAATCCTGGGGACGCCGCGGAGTAAAGGTGGTGGAAGCCAGTGTGGCCGTGCTGTCGTCGATGTTGTGGCTGTACGTATAGGCCAGGCTGAATTGCAGCCCGTGCTCGAACCGCCGGGTCAACTGCGTGGCGAGGCCGTTGTAGACCGAGTTGCCCTGCGGATTGAACTGGGTGATGTTCGAAGTGAAGCACGGGCTGATGTTCGAGCCGCCCGGTCCCGCTCCGCATCCCGCCACGTAGGCTGGCACGAAGCTGGAGTTGCTGTTGATTGCCGCCAGCGTCGTGCCCAGCGAGTTCAGCACCGCCGCCCCCGGATTGGTGAGGAACGTCGGCAGGAAGTCCGTTGCGGTCGTCTTGTCCTGCCGGTTGATGCGTTCCTGAACCGACAGGTGGTAGCCATGCGTGCCGACGTAGCGCACTTCGGCCGTGTACGACTTGGCGAAGGTGTGCTGAACGCCGAGCGTGTAGGTGATGGCCACGGGATTGATGGCGTTGGTGACGATATTTCCGGCCGTGGCCTGCTGCTGGGCCGCAACGGTCGGGAACGTGTTGAACCCGCCCGTGCCCGGCGGAATCGCGCCGCTGCCCAGGAAGTTGGTGAGGATTCCCACGGTGCCCTGATCCTTGTCGATGGTGGCGCCGAGTTGGGGAACGGTGCCCGCGGTGATGCTGTTCGTGCCGAGGTTGTCGTAGAGGATGTCGTAACCCATGCTCCAGCCGCCGCGGACGGACCACGTCTGGTTCTTGTCGGGCGACCAGGCAAACCCCACGCGTGGCATGAACTGGTTTTTCGGCGCGCGTGGCTCGGAGAAATTAATCAGGCCCGGCACGCTGGCCGCTTCGTTCAGGGACTGCAGGCGCTCACCAAACGGAATGGTGGCGTACTCGTAGCGCATGCCGAGGTTCAGCGTAAGAGACGGCCGGACGCGCCAGGTGTCGTTGATGTACCAGCCGGTATCGAGCAAGTCTCCGTAGTAGATCAGCGAGCCGGTGCTGCGCTCGGTGGTCCCGTCGGGGTTGATGTCGTACAGGTAGGTGCCCACCGAGGAGTATTCATAATCCCCACGGGCCCGCTGCGTGAAGCTGTTGGGCGCGATGTAACGGCGGAAGTCCAGGCCCAACTTTACGTTGTGGTTCTTATGCATCCAGGAGAGGTTCTCGCTGATTTCATAGGTGTTCTGGGTCGCGCTGGAAGGCGCACTCGGGTCCGGCCCGATCTGTGTGCCCAGATCGCCCAGCACCAGGTTCGGGAAAGCGTCGAGCCCCGGGAAGCTGAAATTGCCCGACGGCGTATCGCTGGTAAAGCGATTGTAGCCCAGCCGCAGTTCGTTCGTCAGGTTCGGACCAAACGTGTGGTACTCGTTGATGGCCACAAGGTGAAAGCGCAGCGGCGCGGCCTGGAAGAACTCCGGCAGCTGTGCGGTGAAATCGATTCCGGTGACCCGGTTGTAGATATACCGGAAGCGGAACTGATCCTTTGCGGACATGTTGTAGTCCATCGAAGTGGTGAGGAAGTAGCTGTTCGTGAAGTTCGGCGCGACGAAGTTCAGCGCGCCGACGTCGATGGGTTCGAGAGCACCCACAAAACCGTTGTTCGGCGGGCAGCTGAACGTAGTGGCTCCCGTGGCCCCGTTCGTAGCGCTCTGGGGATGGAGCCGCCAGTGCACAGGTAGAGGGGGTTAGTGATAGCGCCGGCAGCCTGGTTCCCGGCCGTTGCCAGGCAACTGCCGCTGGCGGAAGCCGTCGGGAGGTACTTCTGGAGCTGCGTCAGGTTGTTGCCGGAGATGCCCACAGTGGCGCCAGTGCCGTTGGGCACGGGGCCGGCGGGCAGGGCAGCCAGCGCGGCGTAGCCTGCGGCCGTTGGTGCGCAGGAGGGCGTGGGAATGCCGGCCTGGCCCAGCGGGTCGTACTCGCCGTTGGCAAAGAAGAACAACTTGTCCTTGATGATCGGGCCGCCGAGCTGGCCGCCCACGCGGTTGAAGTCGAAGCGCGGATTTGTCACCGATTCGCCGGCAGGAGTGTTCAGCGCCTGCTGGTTGTCGACGGCATTCATATTGCGGTTCTCGAAGTATTCGTACAGCTTGCCGTGGAAGTTGTTTGTTCCGCTCTGCACCACGGTGTTGAACTGTCCGCCGTCCGAGTGGCCGAATTCCGGGCTGAACTGGTTTTGCAGGGCGGAGAACTCCGCCACCGCATCGTTGGGAACAAAAACGAGCGGCCCGGTGACGTTCTTGTCGTTGTTATCCACGCCCTCGATGGTGAAGTTGTTGTTCGTTGGCCGCTGCCCTCCGACCGAAGGCCCGGATCCGTAACCAACACCTCCGCTGGTGGTGACGCCCGGCTGCAACAGCGCCAGGTTCAGCACTCCGAGCGGTCCAATCGAGGCCACGGGAAGGTCGGCCGTCTGCTTGGCTTCAAACGTGCCTTCGATCTGCGGCGTGCTCGTGTTGATGGGAGGCGCGGCGCCGTTCACCTCGACGCTCACGTTTTGCGTGGCCACGTCGAGCACCACGCGAATCGAGTTCGTCCGGTTGAGCTGCACCGGGAAATTGGAAAGGGTGGATTTGGCGAACCCCGAGGCCGTGGTCGTTACGTTGTACGTGCCGGGCGGAAGGTCCACGAACAGGAACTCTCCCTGTTCATTGGCCTCCAGGGTCTTTGTAAAGCCTGTTGCGGTATTCACTGCTGTCACAGAGGCTTTCGGAATGGTCGCGCCCACTTTGTCCACAACCGTTCCGGCGATGTTGCCGCTTACCGTTTGCGCCGAAACGATGGGGACAAGAGCGAGCAGCGCCATGCCTAGAGCAAGAACGAACAGTTTTCTCATGGTTACGCTGGCTCCTTATTCAGATTTCGATCTCCCGCCTCGTCTCCCGGACCGTTTATGCCCCCCAGTTCCAGGCGAGCCCGATTCATCCGGTCCGAGCAGCGGAGATCCATGAGCAAAAGAAATGGCAATTGGGAAACCAAAGACTCTCTCGCGTAAGTAATTGACAAGGCGTGAGTTGCGAAAAGTAAATCGCCTAAACCGGCGAGTTCAGGTTCCACACTCCGGATGAGATTTCAGGCTCCGGATTAGATTGACGATGACTTCAAAGTGCGCCGGCTTGCGAAGGCGGAGACGAAGGTCGCGTTTGCCGCGTCTAAGACCCTGAGCGCGATCGGTCTTGGGGGAACTGTATGGGGGAACCGCAGGGGGGAGCTGGGCCGGAGGTGGTGGAGTTTTTGGCCGCTTCCGCTTAAAATGCAGGGTGTAGTGGCGAGGGGGGGCGCGGGTCGGGTCGCGCGGCCCCCAACGCAGGAACTCCTTAAGTTGCAGTAATCTCGCTCCGTTCTCCTGTGGGTCCTCGAAGGCTGGACGGCCGCCGTCCGGTGACGAAACTTTTAGGGGCTTAGCGGCGTATCTGTATCTAGGGTGGCACCCGAAAACCGCCATCTGCTGGTCAACTCTCCAGGGATAAGCAGGGGCGTGTGCCGGCGGCAAGGAAGGGCATTCAAGTCATGAAAACATGGAAAAAGGTAGTGCTCGGGGCGGGCGGGGTAGTAACCCTGATGATCGCCGGGAGCGTTTACCGTTATCAAACCACCAAGGACGTGACTACCGTGCAGTCCGGCAAAGTGGGGCGCGAGGATCTGGTCTCGATCGTCACCGCGTCCGGACAAATCAAGCCGCGCACGTACACGAACGTTCTGGGAGAAGGGTTCGGCAAAATCACGGAACTCGTGGTGAAGGAAGGCGACCGCGTGAAGCGCGGCGACGTGCTGCTTCGCCTGGAAAGCATCCAGCCGGGCGCAGACGTGGACGCGCAGCGCGCCGCAATCCAATCTGCAACGGATGGAGTGCAGTCCTCGGAAGCGAATTACCGCTCCTCGCAGGCTACCGTTGCGCAGCGCCAGGCCGATTACGAGCACGCCGAGCTGGACTTCAAGCGCGGCGAGGAACTCCTGAAGGCAGGCCTGATCCCCAAACAGGATTACGACTCGCGCAAGGCCACGTTCGATGGCGCCAAAGCGGCGCTCGACGCCAGCAAGGCGCAGATGCAGCAGGCCAAGAGCGCGCGCGACCAACAGCACGGCATGCTGGACCAGAATCGCGCCACGCTCACGCGCCTGGCAGACGTGCTGCGCAAGACCACTTACGTCGCCCCGATTGACGGGATCGTCAGCTTTATCGCCGTGCGCGTGGGCGAAAACGTGGTCCCCGGGATTCAAAACGCTTCGGGCAGCTATCTAATGACTATTTCGGACATGTCTGTTGTGACCGCGGAAGTGATGGCTGACGAGACCGATATCGTCAACCTGCGCCCCGGCCAGTTGGCCGACGTGAACATCGACGCCATTCCGGGCAAAACCTTCAGGGGGAGAGTGACGGAGATGGGCGATCAGGCCATCCTGCGTTCCTCCGGCCTGGCCACCACGCAGACCACGGCGAGCAACCAGGAAGCCAAGGACTTCAAGGTTGTGGTGACCCTCGATGATCCACCGGACAACATCCGCCCGGGACTCTCCGCCACCGCGAAGATCCAGACCGCGCAGCAGAAGGCCGTGCTGGCGATTCCTCTGCAAGCGCTGGCCGTGCGCACGCGCAAGGATTTGGATGAGGCCGCGAAAGCCGCGGAGAAGCAGAAGAATTCCGGCAGCGTGGTGCTGGCCGCGGCCAAGCCGCCCGCTACCGGCGCAGACCCGAAGAAGGAAGAAATTCAGGGCGTATTCGTACTGCGCGGCGGCCTGGTGCAATTCGTGCAGGTGGAGACCGGCATCACCGGAATCACCGACATTGAGGTAAAGTCCGGCCTGAAGGAAGGCGACGAAATCGTCACCGGAAGCTATAAGGCGTTGCGCTCGCTCAAGCCCGGCGCGCGCATCAAAGTGGACAACAACGCGCCGAAGCAGGACCAGCAGCAGACCTGATCGCCCCGGCGACGAAGGAAGCCGATTCCCATGCCAGCCGAAGCCACCGCAGCCGATGAGAGAGGCGTACGCCAGGACCTCATCGACGGCGGCATCAGAATATTTACCGAGGCCCTCGCCAAGACCTACCAGATGGGTACGGAGCAGGTGTACGCCCTGCGCGGCATAGACCTGCAAATCACCCGCGGCGAATACGTGGCCATCATGGGGCCTTCCGGTTCAGGCAAATCCACGCTGATGAACCTGATTGGCTGCCTCGATTCGCCCAGCTCCGGCCAATACTGGCTGGCCGGCCGGCTGGTAAGCGCGCTCGACGACGACGAGCTGGCCTACATCCGCAACAAGGAAATCGGATTCGTCTTCCAGACCTTCAACCTGCTGGCCCGCGCCACTTCGCTGCACAACGTGGAGCTGCCGCTGATTTACAACGGCACGCCCTCTGAAGAGCGCCTCGAGCGCGCCAAAGAAGCGCTGCGCATGGTGGACCTGGCCGATCGCATGATGCACAAGCCCAACGAACTCTCCGGCGGCCAGCGCCAGCGCGTGGCCGTGGCTCGCGCCCTGGTGAACAAGCCTTCCATCCTGCTGGCCGACGAGCCCACCGGCAACCTCGACTCGAAGACCGGCGATGAAATCATGAACCTCTTTGAAAGGCTGCACGAGCAGGGCAACACCATCATCCTGGTGACGCACGAGCCCGACATTGCCGCGCACGCCCATCGCACCATTCTGATCCGCGACGGCCGCATCCATTCAGACGAACGCACCAGGAAATAGCCGCCGCTTCCCGAATCCTGCAGCGCGCCGGACTTCGCAGACCGCACTTGCTGCTATACTGCTGGCTCATTCGCTGTCGTTTTGCTCCGCGATTTCACTGGGCGAGAGGTAGTTACCACAGCCGATGGCCGACCAGAAGCTTCTCTTCCACGAGCGCGCCGATCCGCTCTCCGTCCAGCACAAGACCGGCGTTCTTCCCTCGCAAACGATCCGGGACTACATCGCCAGCGGCCGCATTGCCGTTCGTACGGGCCTGCACGCTGAGATTTCTGAGGACCAGATCCAGCCGGCCAGCATGGATCTGCGCCTCGGCAACGTGGCCTGGCGCGTGCGCGCCAGCTTTCTGCCCGGCAAAGCCTTCACGGTCGAGAATAAAATCCGGGACTTGAAAATGTCGGAGGTGGACCTGACTCGCCCCGCCGTCTTCGAAAAGAATTGCGTCTACATCGTGCCGCTGGTCGAGGAGCTGCTTCTGCCCGACGAGGTTTCCGCCAAGTGCAATCCCAAGAGCACCACTGGGCGCCTCGATATCTTCACGCGGCTGATCACCGACTACTGCGAGGATTTCGAGTGGGTGCGCAACGGCTACCGCGGCAAACTGTATGCCGAGGTGGTGCCGCGCACGTTCAGCGTGGTGCTTGCCGCGGGGATGAAGCTCAGCCAGTTGCGCCTGCTGCTCGGCGACCCCTCCTCCGACGACAAGCGCTTGCGCGCGCTCGACCGCCAGCACGGCCTCGTCTATATGACGGAAGACAATCGCGCCGAAGCGGAAATCGAAGAGGGCCTGTGGATTCGCGTGAGCACGCAGGCGGAAGATCCTGCAGACGCCGTGGCCTACAAAGCCAAGAGCAACGCGCCGGTGATTGACCTGAGCAAAGTGAATCACTATGAGGCCGACGACTTCTGGGAGGTCATCCATTCGCCGCGCAATGGCGCGTTGATTCTGGATCCCGGCGCGTTCTACATCATCGCTTCAAAAGAGCGCGTGCGCGTCCCGCCGGAATACGCGGCAGAAATGGTGGCGCTCGAAACATCGGTGGGCGAGTTCCGCATCCACTACGCGGGTTTTTTCGATCCCGGCTTCGGCTTCGGCCTCAACGACGACATCAAGGGCACCCGCGCGGTGCTGGAAGTGCGCGCGCACGAAGTTCCCTTTCAGATGGAAGACGGCCAGGCCGTCGGCCGCCTCTATTACATGCACCTGCTCTCGATTCCCGACAAAGTCTACGGCTCTAAAATCGGCTCCTCGTATCAGGGCCAGGCTCTGGCCCTCAGCAAGCAATTCAAAAGCCTGGCCCGCCCCGCCCGCTGATCCCTTTCTCTCCTCTCCGTGCCCTCCGTGTCTCCGTGGTGAATCCTTCTTTTTCCTCTCTGCTTTCCTCAGCGCCCTCAGCGCCGCTGCGGTACATTTTCCCTTCTTTCTTCGTTCTTCTCCCCCACACTCCATGCGAAAATCCCCCGGCCATGCCCAAACCCAAAGTCCGCGGGATCACCGCCTTCATCCGAATTGATCGCGAGCGCTGGGAACCACAGCTCGCAGACACCATCGAGAAACTGAACGCCTCCCGCGGCATCATCCAGTCGCGCGGCTACACCGTGGAGTCCGTGCGCATCTGCACCCACCCGTTTCCCGACTGGCTCCGTGGGGCGTCACGCGGGGAAGCCCTCGGCATCCTGCGCCGCATGGACGATCTTGCCGTCGCCACTCCCTTCGAGTTGTGCATCGGCCCGGCGATGCGTGCTGACGACGACGATCCCGCCATGGCGCAGCTTCTGGCCGAAGCGCTCGAGACCGCGCGCCTGCTCCAGGCCAATCTGATCATCGCCGGCAACGACGGCCCGCACCCGCGCGCCATGCGCGCCGCCGCGGAGCTCGTCCTGCACGCCGCGGCGCACAGCCCGCGCAGTCAGGGACCTTTCAACTTCACCACGCTGGCCTGCGTGCGTCCCTGCTCGCCGTTTTTTCCCGGCTCCTGGCACGACGGGCCGGGCGGCGAATTCGCAGTGGGCCTCGAATCCGCAGGCGTGGTCGAAGAAGTGTTCCGCGCCACCGCGGGCAACGCGGCGCTCGCCAGGCAGGAACTCGCCGCCGCGCTCACTACGCACGCCCGCGCCGCGAGTGATGC
>DATFZR010000475.1:0-3697 GCA_035314265.1 Candidatus Acidiferrales bacterium | reverse complement strand
CGCGGCGGATTCTGGCCACATCGGCCTTCAGGCTGAGCAAATCTTCCTGGTTCGAGGCGCGCAGGGAAGTTACCGAAGTGTCCGTGGCCTTGGAGAGTTCCTGGTTCGAGCGGAACTCGGCGGCCAGCGCCTGCTGTTGATCGCGCATCTTGGCCATTTGGCCTTCCATGTTGTCCATGCGCGCGGAAAGTTTGTCCAGCTTCTCCTGGATGCTGATGAGCTCGGCGACCAGGTACTGCTGAAGGGCGGGGTCCTTGAACTTGGGGACGGCGGCGGCCTGTGCGGCCTGAGATTGCGCCGGCTGCTGCGCTCCCGCCGGGGGCGCGAGCAGAAGCCCCAGCCCCAGCGCGATGGCGCCGGCTGCCGCGAAGGTGCGCGCGATGCTCCGCATGATGTGAAACCTCCTTTGCATTGTCGTCGAGCGCCCTCTGCCGGTGCGGGCCTGCGGTTCAGGGGCGTGCGAGCATGGCCTGAAGCTGAGCGGTCTGCCTCTGCTGCACGGAAATGCTCTGCTGGAAGGGCGCGTATCCCTTCAAATAGAGTGTCACCTCATATTTGCCCGCGGGCAATTCTATTTTGGACGGCGTGTGGCGTCCCGTATTCGCTCCATTGATAAGGATATCGGCGCCAACGGGAACGGAAAGCACTTCGATCGTGCCCAGCGCCGCGTTCTTTCCCGTTCCCGGCTGGTGAATGCGCTCGTCGTCCAGGCGTCCCGCGTGGATTTCCACGGTGCGCTCGACGTTGGTGTACCCCGCGCCTTTTACCGATAGGGAGTAGCTGCCGGGAGCGAGATCCGCGAACCGGCAGGGCGTGCGGCAATCGGCGATGGATTTCCCGCCGGGATCGGTGAGCGTGACGGAAGCGCCGGGGGAGTCTGTGCTCACGTCGAGCGCGCCCCTGCCGGGCGTGTCCCACGGTTTTTCGTTTGCGCGCGGGGAAGCAGCGGCGGCGGCGGGTTCGCCGTCCTTTGCCGCGTCCGTTTTGGGCGCGTCCGTCTTAGGTACGTCAGTCTTGGGTACGTCAGTCTGATCGACTACGCGGACCTTGCTGGGCAGGGCCGGGAGCCGATGGAACAGCAGGCTGTGCTCTGAAGGCGTGAGCTGGCCGCTCAGAACCAAAGCGTTTTCCCCGGGAGCAATCTGAACGCGGTCTGCCAGGCCGAGTTTCAGCAACAGCGCTTCCATTTTTTCTCTTGCAGGCGCCAGCATTGCCGGGAACTCCGCGGAAGATTGCGAGGCGGCAGCGACGGTGGCGTCGTCGCTCCCTTGGCCCGCAGCGGGAGGCGCTCCGGCCGCGTTCGCCGGCGGGAGAGGCTGCGTGCCTGGAGGCTGAAGCGAAGAGTTTGACGCGGTATCGGTTGGCGCAGGCGCGGAGTCGGTGGATATGCCTGCGGCGACGGCCACGCGATGCCACGCGCTCTGGAAAACCTCGGGCTGCAGATAGCCTACGGTTCCGGCAGCGGCCAGAATCAGCAGCAAGCCGAACCATCCGCTGTAGCTCCGGCTCTTCGGCGCTTCAGGCACCACCAATCGGGGAATGGAAGGTGAGGATGCCTGAGGAGCCGCGGGAGAAGACGCGGTTGGTTCGACTCGAGGCTCGACGCGGGGTTCGACTCGAGGAAGCTCCGCAGCAGGCACGGGAACGGCCGTAGCGGTTTTCAGCGACGCCGGAGGCGTCATGGCCGGAGGCAGCGCGGTGAACTGCGCGGAAGCGTCGGGCTGCGGCGCGGTACCGCGCGGCGCCGGAATCGCTTGCCCGGCAATGACCGGCTTTGTGGGCGGCAGAAAGGGCACGCGACGGACAACGGTCTGCGCGGTGGTGAGCGGCGATTCGCGGTAGGTTCGCAGGGCGCTCAGGAAATCCGCGCACGTGGCGTAGCGCTCCCCCGGCTCCTTGGCCAGGCCTTTCAGGATCACGGCGTTGAGTCCGGGATGAATCGAAGTGTCGAGCTGGATGGGAGCGAGCGGCTCCTCGTGCACAATTTTGTAAATCACGGTGGTGACGTTCTTGCCGGGGAAGGGGCGCTCGCCGGTGAGCAGTTCGTAGAGAATCACGGCCAGCGCGAAGATGTCTGCGCGGCCATCCACGGCGCGGCCCTTCACCTGTTCCGGCGCCATGTAGCTGGGCGTGCCGATGATCTGGCCGCTCTGGGTTCCGCCGCGTTCCAGGATTTTGGCGGTGCCGAAGTCGGTGATCTTCACCGTGTCCAGCTCGCCCATCAGGATGTTGGCGGGCTTGATATCGCGGTGAACGATGTGCGAGTGATGCGCGTAATCGAGGGCGCGGCAGGCCTGCTCCATGATGCGCATCACACGAGGCAGAGGGAAGGCCTGCTTTTCCTCGATCAGCTTCGAGAGGCTGCGGCCCGGCACGAACTCCATGGTGATGTAGAAGAGGCCGGCCTCGGCGTCCACGCCGGCGTCGTGGATCACGACGATGCTGGGGTGGGTGAGGCGTCCGGCGGCGCGGATTTCATTCTGGAACCGCTCGAGCGCTTCCGGATCGTCCTTCCCCTTGCGCACGTCGTCCAGGCGAAGCGTCTTGATGGCTACGGTGCGGCCGATCAGCGGGTCGCGCGAACGGTAAACCACACCCATGGCGCCACGGCCAATCTCTTCGAGCAATTCGTAACGTCCTGCTTTTTGCGACGCCATCGCTTTTCGGGAAAGTGCGGCGGGAAGCGGACTCGGAGCGCCCTGGACGCTTCCGGAACGTTTCCCCGGGATTGCAGATCCGGCGGGGGGCACGCCACCGCTCCGGGCGCGCGCACTGTGCGTCCGGTGAAAGTGTCCCCGGCCATGAACGACTCAAGCGAAATGTACCCTTCCCGGGAGGGAGCGTCAATCGGGGGGGCGGGGGAACTTGCTAGGACGGCAAGGACCTGATCTGGGGATCACGGATGCCTGGTTGAAGTCTGCCGTAGCCGGTGACGACGTGACTCGCCAATGCGCGGGCGGCGCCCCCAACCAGCGGTGCAACGGGCGGCTGCGTGGGCGCGGTCATTTTGCCGGACGGCAGTCCGGTGAATTGAGTGCCAGCTGAAACGCCAAGCCCGCATGCGTCTTACGCACCCGGTTTTGCCGGGACCGCGAGGCTCCACAGGAAGACGCGGGCCCTTGCGCGAGTGGTAAGAGTGGTATAGTTTCTATACCGGATGCGGTTCGATTTCGATCCCGTGAAGTCGGCCGCCAACCGGGATAAACATGGAATCGACTTTGTCGAGGCCCAGCGCATTTGGGACGATGACGAGCGTTTGGAAACTCCTGCCCGTTCGGCGGACGAACCGCGCTATCAGGTAATCGGGAGGATCGGACGAAACACGTGGTCCGCTTTCGTAACGTACCGCAATGAAACGATCCGCATCATCTCTGTCAGCCGGGCGCGCCGCAAAGAGAAGGCGCGGTACCTCGCCGGCTAGAGTGCTGAAATCGGCCGAACTCGACGCCCTGCACGATTCCGGGAAGGACCTGAGCGCCCACCTGGACCTCAACGCTGCCAGACGCCCGGGGCGGGAGGTCCAGCGCGTGAACGTGGACTTTCCGCTCGGATTGCTGCAGGCGATCGATCAGGAAGCCAAACGCATCGGCGTCACGCGCCAGGCGTTCATCAAACTGCGCCTTGCGGATACCCTGCCGGGAAAATGAACGGCGAGCCTCGCGCGGACGGTAAATCTACACGCCGGGCTTGCCGGGCA
>DATFZR010000474.1:0-3253 GCA_035314265.1 Candidatus Acidiferrales bacterium | reverse complement strand
TTTCCGCGTTGGCGGCAATCACTTCGAGCATGGCGGGGACGCGATCGAGCAGGGGCGGGGCTTCTTCGTCCTCGAAAGTGACCGGAAATTCGTAGAGCCCTGAATCCTGGTCGAAGAGAAGGCCGAGGGTGAGCGCGTAGGGAAAATTGGAGAGGACGTCGGGGGCCGTGAACGAGGAATCGAATTCGTAGCCGCAGCGGGCCAGCGCCTCCGGCAGCGATTTGGGCACGCGCAGATGCCCGGCCCGGAAGAATACGGTGTGCTGGCCGGGAACGTTGCCATCCAGCAGTTCGCGGCTCACGCGCACCTCGCCGAAGACGGTGGCGTCCGCGGCGGTCGTGGCGCTGGTGCCGCGCGGATGGTAGCTCGCGTAGGTCTCCGTGCCGGCGCCGAGAGCGAACGAATTGAAGGCTCGCGAGTGAATGATGGAATGCGTGCCCATGGGAAAACCGAGGGCATGCACCTGGCGCAGTACATCGAGATTCGAGGGGTAGAGGTAGCCGCGGCCGTTGAAGTCGTCCACATACTTCATCTGGATGAAGAACAGGCTGCGGGCGTGGTGTTCGGCCTCCATGCGCGCATAGATGAGCATGGGAGGAAAGGAATCTTCCCAGTCGACGTCGTGCGTGAAGAGAACCACGGAGCGCCCGCCTTCGGGAATGGTGGCGAGGCGGACGGCGCCGGGCTCGCTTGTTTCGTACCACGCGCGCTCGATGAGCGGCCACACGTCGCCGCCGGGCTCGAAGGCGTTTACGTAATGGCGGAAGGCGTCATAGTGACGGTTCGTTTGGTTGCGGAGGACGACGTCTACTAGCCCGATGCCGCACAGATAGGTTGCACCTTTGCCGATGCGATTTCGCAGGAGGGCCGCGGAACCATCGTCGTAACGCGCCAGGACGCCGGCGCCGGGCGCCGGTGTGTAGCCCTGAGTCCAAAAGATCTCGGGGATCTGTGGGCTGCCCAGACGCACCTCGAGCTCTTCCGGGCGATTCAAGTAGCGCAGGATCGGATCGGCGCCGGGTGCAAAGCGCACCACGTGCCGTTGCTTCGACGCGGCCACTTCGCGGAATCCGAAGAGCGGTTGGAGTGTGGAGTTGGTTACGGCCTGGGCGAAGATGCTTCCCCCGGATTCCACGTGGCGGCGGAGCTGCTCGATTTGGGCCGGTGTGAAGGAGTTCGTATCGACGCGTGGGTAGAGAAAGATGAGGTGGTGGCGCAGGGCCTTTTGGAGATCGCGCGTGACGAAGAAGGGAATGCCCATCTGGCGGAAGGCGTGCACCACGGGCAGCAGCGATTCGTCTGTGGCCGTGCGCAGGATGGCCACCTGCATCGGGAATCGCTCGGGGTAAGCGTCCTCTGGATTCAGCTGCGCGATAACCAGAGCACTCACCGGCACATCGGCCACCAGCAGGCGGTGCGCGTTGCGAAACTGGAGCCAGGCAATCAGGCCGAAAAGGGCGGCCACACCTGCCAGAACCATCGCCGCTGCGCCGTTGATACGGCCGGATGCGGATTTCTTCATTGTCGTCGTTACCTCGCCGGTCGCGTTCCAGCCGCGCGCCCTCGCGGAGTTACAATCGCGGCATGACTGGAGCACGCGACACCGCGTGGGTGGTGGAGCAGGCGCGCGCGGCCGGGTTTTCCCTGTGCGGCGTAGCCCGCGCGGAAGATTTCCCCGAGCTCGAACGGCTTCCCGAGTGGCTGGCCAGGGGCTACGCCGGTCAGATGAGCTACCTGGCCGATCCGCGGCGCTCCGCTGTGGCGAGCCTGCTCGAAGGCGCGCGCAGCCTGATCGTCTGCGCGCTGCTCTACAACACGGCGCGTCCGCACACGGCGGAAATGGCTGTGCCGTATGCCTCCTCTAATGTCTATCGGCAGGAAGAAGGGGTGAGGATGAGCGCGGACGCGGCGATGGCGGGCGGGGCGCCCGCGACGGGGGACGAAGGCCCGCGCGGTTGGATATCACGCTATGCCTGGGGAGACGACTATCACCGCGTTCTGGGCGAGCGGCTCGATCAGTTGGTGGCGGCCATGCGCGCCGGGATAGCGGAGCCGTTTAAGGCGCGAGCCTATGTGGATACGGGGCCGGTTTCCGAGCGCGTCGCGGCGAAACACGCGGGACTGGGCTGGTTGGGAAAAAACACGAGCCTGATCCATCCGGAGCTGGGCTCGTGGCTGTTTCTGGGCGTTGTGGTAACGACGCTGGAACTTATTCCCTCGCTGGGTTCTGCCGATGTGCCGCAGCCGGACCTGTGCGGCCAGTGCACGCTGTGCCTGGACGCGTGCCCTACGGGAGCGTTCGTCGAGGCGGGCGTGCTCGACGCGCGGCGCTGCATTTCGTATCTGACCATCGAGCACCGCGGCAGCCTGCCGGAGGAGTTGCGCGGGGCGATGGGGGCGCATGTGTTCGGCTGCGACATTTGCCAGGACGTGTGTCCGTACAACCGCGGCGCGCCGCTCAGTGCGCTTGCGGAGTTCACTCCGCGGCCTCTGGAGGAGAGAGGCGCGCTCGAACTGTTTGCGCCGCGGCTCGAATGGCTGGCGGCGCTTACGGAGGAGGAATACCGGCGGGTGTTTCGAGGCAGCGCGATGAAACGGGCGAAGTATCAGGGATTGGTGCGGAATGCGTGCGTCGCGCTGGGGAATGCGGGGCGCCAACTGGAGCCGGCTGCGCGCGAGCGCGTTTGCGCGCTGCTTTCGCGTTTGAGCGTTTCGCCTGACGGCGTGATTGCAGAGCATGCCGCCTGGGCGCTCCGCCGGCTGGCGGAGGCGTGAAATCGCCGGGGCTATAGTGTGGGGTTATCAACTGGCGGCGTGGCGCTGGCTTTTCCGCCGAGGCCTGCTAGTGTTTCTGTACGAAGTGGCCGGTAGGATCCACTCGAAATGAGTCTACGCGCGAGGCTGCTGGCGGTCGGAGGTGTCGTTGCATGCGTACTGGGAGTCATCGCCTGGTACGTCGCGTCGCGCCCGCGGGGCGGCGTGGCGCCTGTGGCCATCGAGACGTCTTCCGTTCCCGCGCCCATCGCGCAGCAGCTCGACGACATCGTCGGGAACTTCCGCAGGATAATCGTCCTCACGGAGAACGACGACTCGCTCGATGAGGCGCTTCGCGGCCGCGTGCTCACGGTGGGCCGCATGCTGTTCGAGCAGAACATGGTGCGTGTGAACGCGCTCAGCGGCACGCTGGCGAGCGAGCTTTCCGGCAGCGCCTTCCCGCAGACCGAAGCCTTTCTCGATCGCCTGGAGAACAACG
>DATFZR010000473.1:0-13317 GCA_035314265.1 Candidatus Acidiferrales bacterium | reverse complement strand
AGTGCGACAAGTTGGCTTCGGATCAAGCCGCGCCCTTCGGCAACGCTGCCGGTGTGTGCGTCTCCGCGCTGCGCGGCACAGGCCTCGACGATCTGCTCGCCCGCATTGAGGCCGCCCTTCCCGGCGACCGGCGCGTTCGCGTGCAGCTCGAGCTGCCGCTCGAAGACGGCCGCACCCTCGCCCGCCTCCACCAGTTCGGCCGCGTGCTCGCCTCAGAAGTCCGCGATTCGCGTCTCTGGGTGGACGCCGAAGTTCCGGAATCCCTGGCCGCGCAGCTCAAACCCATCACACCCCGCCGCCCCCAAAAAGACCGCTAGGCCCCCGCCAGCCCCGCCAGCCGCCCAGAACCTTTTCCTCTCCATTCGCGTATCATGTTTGTGAGGGTTGCGGGTTTCTGAGGCCGCTTGGCGGCCGGGCGGTGAACATGGCTGGATTCCTTCTTTGGTGCATTCTCTTCGTGCTGTGCTGGCCTCTGGCCCTTCTTGCCATAGTGCTCTACCCATTGATTTGGCTGTTCCTGCTGCCTTTTCGAATTGTGGGTATTGCTGTAGGCGGCGCGCTGGCCTTCGTCAAAGGACTCATATTCCTCCCGGCGCGCGTTCTGAGCGGCCGCCCGGCGCACTGATTTGCCGCATTTCACGCGCCATAGGGCACAGTTTTGGCGTCCCGCAAACTGTGGAAAATTGTGTGGAAAATAGATTTTCCGTTCCTGAACTGGCCCGCGCAGTTCCATCATTGGACCTGCCAACGCCCCAATTTCGACACCCTAACTTCCTGATTGCATTACGCTTACGGCACATTTCTGCTGCATGACGAGGCAATCGCCCGCCCACAAGCCCTCCACCACCCCTCAACCCCTTTTGCACAGATTTACAGCACCTCCCCACGTGCCGAAACGCGGGTCGTGCCCTGCTGCACCGCCCACAAATCGCACGACTTGCGGGCGTTGACTCACCCCCGCTACGCGTCTATAGTCGAAACTGGTTGTGGTTCGCCGCTCCGCGGACGAACCGCAACGCACCCGCCCGAGAGCAACATGAATGTTCCGAACGCGCTGACGCTTCTGCGGATTTTTTTCGTGCCGCTGCTCGTGGCGGTCCTGCTGGTGCGCTCCCCAAACACCGATTTCTGGGGCGTTTCCGTTCATTTCGAGGAATGGGGCGTCCTGATCCTTGCCGTCGCAGCGGCCACCGATTGGCTCGACGGCATGATCGCGCGCCGCCGCGGCGAGATCACCACCCTGGGAATCCTGCTCGACCCTATCGCCGACAAATTGCTCATTACCGCGGCGTTCATCTCCCTGGTGGACATGGACCTGGTGCCCGCCTGGATGGTGGTGATCATCATCGGCCGCGAATTCACCGTTCTCGGCCTCCGCAACATCGCCTCCGCCGAGGGACTCACCATTGAGGCGTCCCGCCTCGGCAAAACCAAGATGGCGCTTCAAGTGGTCGCGGCTTGCACCGTAATCCTCAGCCGGCGCTATCCCGGGCTGCACATGCTCGGCTACGGTTTGCTATGGCTCGTGGTTCTTTTTGCCGTGCTCTCCGCCGTGCAGTACTTCCTCAAGTTCTGGAGCAAGGTGGACGATCGCGTAAAGCAGCGGCGCATGGGCCTGCGCATCCTCGAGCGGCGGAAGAAGCCGGACGTGCCCGCTCCTCAACCTTCCCTCGATCGCCACGAAACTTGAACCGCGCCCGGCCCGAACTCCCAGCATGATTCCCACTGAGGAACGCCGGCGGCTTCTAACCCTCGCGCGCAGCACCATCCGCCACTACGTGCTGGAGCAAACCCTGCCCGATGATTCCCCCGCGCAGCAGCCCGGTGAGCCTCGTGGCGCGTTTGTCACCCTGCACCGCCAGGGCCGCCTGCGAGGCTGTATCGGCAAATCGGAATCCCGCGAACCGGTAGATTCTCTCGTCGCCACTTGCGCCATCCTGGCCGCGTCGAGCGATCCACGCTTTCCCCCGGTGCGCGCCGAAGAGATAGATCAACTGGAGATCGAAATATCCCTCTTAACTTCCCCGGAAGAAGTCTCCGCCGCCCAGATCCTCCACCGGATCGAGCCCGGAGTGCACGGAGTGGCAATCACGCGCGGCGGCTCCCGGGGCGTCCTTCTCCCTCAGGTGGCCGCCGAATACCGCTGGGGTGCGCAACGATTCCTCGAAGAAACCTGCACAAAGGCCGGCCTGCCTAAAGAAGCCTGGCGCGACCCCGACGCGCATATCGAGCTCTTCACCGCCGAAGTCTTCTCCGAAACAGATTCGTAGCGCAGGGGCGCCGCTTGTTTATCCCGAAGGAAGGGCTGCGCCCTGCTCGGGTGGCACATTTCTCCGCCAGGCGGCAAACTCGGCGAAGGCCCCCCTCCGAAATCCGCCGCCGCGCCCCAAAAAAAGAAAAGCCCCGGGCGCAGCCCGGGGCTCTCCCATCCCAGAACTCAAACTCGTCTATTCGATTTCCACCCAATCCCCAAGGTAAATTTCCCTCAGCGAATTGTAGATAAGCACGGTGGCCGTGGTGGGGCTTGTCCGCATCACTACGCCTTCGCCCAGCACCTCCCGGGGCAAATCAGCGGACCTCCACCTCTGCGGCGTGTCGCCAAATCCGAACACATGGTCGGCCATCCCGCCCAGTTGGTAGATCGAAGTGTCGTGCGGAGCCGTCGGCCGGAAGAACCGGATGTAATCGCCGGGCTGCACTCCCGTCAGGTTCACATACACAACGGCGCCGCGTCCCTCGGCAGCTTGCAGGTTCTTCCCTCTCACCACGCGCCCCGTGGCCTTGCCGCTCGGCGGCGCAAACCTGTCCAGGTCCTTCAGCGGGCGGAAAGGCGGCTGCGGATACGCCACCGCGGGCCGCACGTGATCGCCTCGCTCCATGTACGTGCACGCGTAGGTTACCTGCGCGATGGAGACCCGCGGATGCACCACCTGCACGCGCACCCGGCCGACGTCGCTCCACTGCTGGCCGAGCGAGTTCGCCAGCTTGTGCTCCTGGTCGAAGAACCTCACATGCAGGAAGTCTCTCTGCTCCCGCATCACCATGAATTCGTCGCCCACCTTTACCCCGTCCCCGGCGCCCTTATTGATGTACACAAACTGGCCCGTGGAATACACCGTCTGCGGGTCCGCCTGCTCGCCGGAGATGATGTACGTGTCGTACGGAATCTTCTCCGGAGTGATCATCCCCGCGCACAAGGAGTCCGCCTCGGTGGCGGAATGCCCACGCTCGACGGGTTCCGTTTGCGCCCGAATTCCAACGGCGCAAAACGTCAGGAGACACAACAGCGGAATCGCAATTCTTCGCATGAACGGCTCCTTATCCAATCCACCGCGCCCGGCTCAGCGGGCGCACGGGTATACGCTGGCCAGACCGTAACAAAGGCGGGCAGGGGCGTCAAGGTGCACAGTTCCAGGGCTTTACACTCTGGATACGGCATAATGGGGACCCCCCGAGGCTCCCCGGAGCCCGCGGCGCGGCGCGCTCTCCCCCCTCCACGGCGGGAGCGGCCGAATCCACTTGGCGGTCATTCGATGTTCGAAGACGGCAAAATCTGCGCGGTCATCGCCGAGCCCGACGCGGAGCAGGCCCTCGCCTCGCTCCGCCTGGCCCTGCGCCGCACGCGCGTCATCGAATTGCGCCTCGATTACCTCGCCTCAGAAGACGAGTTCGCCGGATTGCTCCGCGGCCTCGCTCCCCTCGCCGGCAAGGCCACCCTGATCGCCACGTGCCGCCGCAAAGAAGCGGGAGGACGCTTCGAAGGCAGCATCGCACGCCAGATTTCCCGCCTGGTACTTGCCGTAGCCTCCGGCTGCACCTGGTGCGACCTCGAAATCGAAACAGTGGGCCGCCTGAGCACCTCCACCCTCCGCAAAACGCTGGGCGACGTCCGCCTGATTATCTCCACGCACGATTTCGCGCGCACCCCGGCACGCCTGGGCGAGGTGCGCAGACGCCTCGAATCCGCCGGCGGCGACGCTGTAAAGATTGCCGCGCTCACCCGCCATTACCGCGAGCTCGTCCGCCTGCTTCGCGCTGCCCACGGCCGCAAGAACGTGATCGTTGCCCCCATGGGCGAGGTCGGCATGCCCGGCCGCATTGCCGCTGTCCGCGAGGGAAGCGCGCTCGCCTACGCCTCCGCTGGACGCCCCACGGCCCCCGGCCAGCTCCCCCTGGAGGCGATGCAGTCCGTGTATGGCGTCGAGCGCCACAATCGCCGCACCCAGCTCTACGGCGTGATCGCCAATCCCGTGGCCCATTCGCTGTCGCCGCTTCTGCACAACACCGGCTTCGCCCACCGCCGCGTGAACGCCGTCCTCGTTCCGTTCCTGGTGCGCGACCTCAAGGATTTCGTCGGCTCCGTGCGCCCCCTGCGCATCTCCGGCTTCAGCGTCACCATTCCCCACAAGCAGCAAATCGTGCGCTTTCTCGATGAGTGCGATCCCCTGGCCCTGGAAATCGGCGCCGTCAACACGGTGGTGGTCCGCGCGGGAAAACTCCATGGCTACAACACAGACCACCTCGGCGTGATGCAATCCCTGGGACGCAAGACGAAGCTGGAAGGCGCCCGCGTGCTCGTCTACGGCGCCGGCGGCGCCGGCCGCACCGTGGGATTCGCCGCGGCCCGCGCCGGAGCCCAGGTGTTCTTCTGCGCGCGGCGTCCCGAGGCCGCCCGCAGCGCGGCGCGCGACCTGGACGCGGAAGCCGTGGACCGCAAAGATCTCCGCGAGCTCGAGTTCGACGTCATCGTCAACGCCACGCCCATCGGCATGATGCCCCATGTGGACGCGTCTCCGCTTGATGCCGCGGAACTCCGCTGCTCGCTCGTTTTCGACCTCATCTACCGCCCCCTGCGCACCCGCCTGCTGCGCTACGCGGAGCGCCGCGGCATCGAAACCCTCTCCGGCGTGGAAATGTTCGTCGCCCAGGGAGTCGCCCAGTGGGAGCTCTGGACCGGCGAGAAAGCCCCGGTAAAAGCCATGCGTGCGGAAATCACGGCAGCGCTCGCCCGCGAAGAGCGCGAATCCACGCCCCGGCCGGACTCCCGATGACCCAATCGACCGCCCGATCGGCGATCCAGCCCAGCTTCGCCGATTTCCGCAAACTCGCCCGCCGCGGCAATCTCGTCCCGGTGTGCGAGGTTCTGCCCGCGGACCTGCTCACTCCGGTAAGCGCCTACCTCCGCCTCGTGCGCGGCCGCGGCGCCGCAAACGCATTTCTGCTCGAAAGCGTTGAGGGCGGCGAGCGCCTGGCGCGCTATTCGTTTCTCGGCCGCGATCCCATTGAGGTGATTCGTTCCGGGCCGCGCGGCGTAATCCACGAATCCCGCGGGCGCATCGAGTATCACGCCTCCGGGCTCTTCGACCTGCTGCGCCAGCGCCTGGCCGGATTTCGCCCCGTGCGGCTTCCGGGCATGCCTCCGTTTTCCGGCGGCGCCATCGGCTACATGGCCTACGACGCCGTGCGCATGGCGGAAGAAATCCCCGCCACGCATCCAGACGACGTTGGCGTGGGCGACGCCGTTTTCATGCTCTTCGACGGCCTCGTCGCCTTCGACCACGTGCGCCAGTCCGTCTGGGTGATTCGCAACGTTTTCATTGATGGTCCCGGAAGCCTGCGCGCCCAATACGATGCCGCCGTCCGCGCCGTCCAGGCCACCCGCGCCCTGCTCGAACGGCCGTTGCCGCGCGAGCGCAAAGCGCCGCACACCCGGCCGCCGCGCGTGCGCTCGAATTTCACCCGTGCCGGCTTCCTGGCTGCCGTTCGCCGCGCAAAAAGCTACATTCGCGCCGGCGACGTTTTCCAGGTGGTGCTCAGCCAGCGCTTCGCCGCGCCCACCTCTGCCGATCCCCTGGCCATTTATCGCGCGCTGCGCGTCCTCAACCCCTCGCCCTACATGTACCTGCTTCGCGTTGGCGGCCTTTCCGTTGTCGGTAGTTCGCCCGAGATGCTCGTCAAGGTCCAGGGACGCGAGGCCTCCTACCGGCCCATCGCCGGCACGCGCCCGCGCGGCCGCGACGACGCGGACGATCGGCGCCTCGAGCGCGAACTGCGCGATGATCCCAAAGAGCGCGCCGAGCACATCATGCTCGTCGACCTCGGCCGCAACGATCTGGGCCGCGTCTCTGAATACGGCAGCGTTCGCGTCGAAAATCTAATGTCCGTCGAGCGCTACTCGCACGTGATGCACCTGGTCTCCACGCTGCGCAGCCGCCTGCGCCACGGCGTGGACTGCTTCGACGCGCTCATGTCCTGTTTTCCCGCCGGCACGCTCTCCGGCGCCCCCAAGGTGCGCGCCATGGAAATCATCGAAGAGCTCGAGCCCACCCGCCGGGGAATCTACGGCGGCTCCGTCCTCTACCTCGATTATTCGGGCAACATGGATTCCTGCATCGCCATCCGAACACTGGTAGCGAAGGGTGGAATGGCCTACGTGCAGGCGGGCGGCGGCATCGTGGCAGACTCAGTTCCCGCCCGCGAGTACGAAGAAACGGTCAACAAAGCCCGCGCGCTGCTTTCCGCGCTGGAGCAAGCCCATGGAGCGCCGCGGCGCCGCAAGCCGTAATCGGCCACCGGGAACAATGATCCTGTTAATCGACAACTACGACTCCTTCACCTACAACCTGGCCCAGATCCTCGGCCAGTTGGGGCAGGAACTCGTCGTCGAGCGCAACGACCGCATCACCCTCGACGAAATCGCCAAGCTGCGCCCCGAGCGCATCGTGATCTCCCCCGGCCCCTGCACGCCGCGCGAAGCGGGCATCAGCATCAGCCTGATCCAGCGCTTCGCCGCCGAACTTCCCATCCTGGGCGTGTGCCTGGGACACCAGGCCATCGGCGAAGCCTTCGGCGGACGCGTGATCCGCGCTCCGCGCCTGATGCACGGCAAGACCAGCGAAATCCGCCACGACCGCAAATCCATTTTCCGCGGCCTGCCGCAACCCTTCACCGCCACCCGCTACCATTCGCTGATGGTCGAGCGCCGCTCCCTCCCGCGCTGCCTCGCCATCACCGCCGAATCAGACGACGGCGTAATCATGGGCCTCCGCCATCGCGACTACCCGATAGAAGGCGTCCAGTTCCACCCCGAATCCGTCCTGACCACCCCCGGCGCCCAACTTTTGAAGAACTTTCTGCGCATTTAAGTGGCTCTGCATCTGAGCGGACAACTTACTCTGAATCGTATCTGGAGGACGCGAATATGACCTCTGAGCAGGACCGCTGGCTTCTAGAAAATCAGGACGCCATCAACGAGAAAATCAAACGCGGAATCGAGCAACTGGACCGCGGCGAAGGAATCTCCGAAGACAAACTGGTGGCCTACCTCGCCAAACTGAAGAGCCAGGCTGGATGAGCCCGCAACAGGTTCTTTCATCCGTCCGCGCGCAGAGATGCTATCCCTACCACTCCAACCCCGCCAAAATCCCCCCAAACTCCTCCATCCCCCGCCACAGACTCCCTATCCTGATATTCTCGTTCGCCGCATGCTGGCTGTTATCGTAATTCGCGATCGGCACGCCAATAATCGGCAATCCCAGCTTTTCAAAAATGTACATCGGCACGCTCCCGCCCAGCGTCGGCAGCAGCACCGGACGCTCGCCCGTGGACGACGCCACCACCGGCACGATCGCCGTCGCCACCGGCAAGTCCATCGGCGTGCGCGTGGCCCGATAGCCGCCCGTGGATGTGACCAGCGCAACGCGCGGATACTTCGCGCGCTCCTCGAGTGCCGGCTCCTGGCGGAACACCGTGTAGCCCTGCTTTTCGATGTGCGCGATCAGCCGCGCGAGCTGCCGGTCCGGCTGCACGTCTTTCACCAGCCGCATATCGAGCGACGCGACCGCGCGGTCGGGCACCACATTCTGCGATTGCGCGCCCGTGTACGCGCTGCGCAGGCCGCGAATGTTCAGCGAAGGCTCGGCAATCAGCTCCACCAGCCGCTTTCCCCCGCCATCGGGCTGCGCAATCGCCAATTCGCGCTCGAGCGCGGCTTCATTATTCGGCGCATCCTGGATGGCCTGCCGTTCGCGCGGCCCGGGCGGCGTCACGTCGTCGTAAAACCCCGCGATCAGCACGCGGCCGTTCGAGTCTTTCATCGAGGCGAGCAGTTGCGCCAGCCGCATCGCCGGGTTGGGCGCCCAATTGCCGTAATGTCCGCTGTGCAACGGCCGCGCCGGGCCATACACGGTGATTTCCGCGTCCACGACGCCGCGATTGCCGAATGTGATCTGCGGACGCCCGGACTGGTCCGACGGCCCGTCGCATACGAAAAGTACGTCGCCGGCAAAAAGCTCGCGGTGCTCGTTCACCACACGTTCGAGATTTGCCGAGCCGGCCTCCTCCTCCCCGTCAAACACCAGCTTCACGTTCACGCCCAGTGGAATGCCTTTCGCCTTCAGCGCGTCGAGCGCCGTCAGAATCGCGATGATCGCGGCCTTATCGTCAGAGGCTGAGCGCGCGTAAATCCTCCAGTCATTTTCAAGGCGCTCCGGAAACGGAATCTGCGTTCCTCCCGCGGCCAGCGACCCGGTGAACAGCATCGGCTCGAACGGCTTGTTTCGGATCCACACGGCCGGGTCTACCGGCTGGCCGTCATAGTGCGCGTAGAAAATCGCGGTGCGCGCGGCGCCGGGCTGCTTGATTTCCGCGAACACCACCGGACCGCGTCCCGCGATCGCCAGCAGTTGCGCGTGGATGCCGCGTTTCTCGAGCATCTGCGCCAGGTAAGCCGCGTTTCGCGCGATGTTCGGCTCGTCGGAGGCGATGTTGGGTATGGCCAGAAATTCGGTGAACTCGCGGACGATGGCCTGCTCGTTTGCCCGCCGGTATTCACGCACCACCGCCGCGGCATTCGCGGCGTTTGACTTCTGCGTACCGTCCGCATAAAGTTGGCCTGCAAGACAAAGGAACAGCCCCATGAAGGTAAACATCCGCATCTTCGTCATCGCACCCGCCCTCCTCTAGTCCGGCGGATTTCCGCCGCGCCATCGTGCGGCCGCCCGCGAGGGTGGTCATTCTAGCAATCACCCGCTTCGCGTCACCCTGTTTTTGCAGTCTGCTCTTGCAGGCGCAGAAAGTGATGGTCGGAACCATGGCCGCTGTCATCAACGCAACAATCACCACGCCGGCAGTCGAACTCTACGATCTGGTCAAGGTCTATCACCCGAAAGGCGGCCCGGCCGTGAAGGCCATTGACGGCCTCAGCTTCAGCGTCGCTCGTGGCGCTATCTTCGGACTCCTCGGCCCCAACGGCGCGGGCAAGACCACCACGCTCAAAATCCTGAATACGCTCCTGCGTCCCACCGGAGGCCGCGCCTCCGTCATGGGCTTCGACGTTGCCACCCGCCCGCTCGACGTGCGCCGCAACATCTCCGTGGTCCTGCAGGAATCCGCCGCCGAGCTTTTTCTGAGCGTGCGCGACAACCTGCTCACCTATGCCCGCTTTTTCGGCATGCCCCAGGACGAGGCTCGCCGCCGCACCGACGAAATCCTCGAGCGCTTCCAGATTGCCGGCGACGCCTCGCGAAAGGTGCAGGACCTCAGCGGAGGCTCCCGCCGCCGCGTCCAGGTCGGCAAGGTTTTCATGGTCCACACGCCCGTCATTTTTCTCGACGAATTCTCCACGGGAATGGACGCGCTCCTCAAACGCCAGGTGATGGAGTGGCTGCGCGAAGAGGCCCAGCGTGGCCGCACCATCATCCTCACCACGCACATCCTAAGCGAGGCGGAAGCGCTCTGCGACGACATCCTGATCATGAACCAGGGCCGCCAGATCGCTCGCGGCGGCCTGCACGAGCTGAAGCTGCTCTCCGAAGGCGTCTACGAAATCGCCGTCACCTTCGCAGAAATGCCCGCGGGGATCGACGAGGCCGTAGCGGCACTAGCGCCCCTCCGCTCCTCGCGCACTCACAACACCATCGAAGTCGCCTACAAAGCCAAAGACGGTAGCGTGCTCGACGCCGTAAGCGCCCTCGCCCGCCAGGGCCGCGTCCTCCACGTTGAGGTAGGCGGAGCCAGCCTGGAAGACATTTTCGTAGAACTGCTAAAAAAGGAAGGAAAAAGGGAAGTACAGCACGGGTAGCCACGGTCAGCGTTTTCCTGACCGTGGGCTTTTCCGCCGTAGGGGTTTTCCGCCGTAGGGGCGCTGCTTGCTGCGCCCCGTTAGCGCGCGGCGTCCACCGTAGCGAACAGCGCCAAAACATACAGAGTTCTTAGCCTAAGGAAAAAACGTAAATTAGCAAATAAGTAAATGATAAAATAAGGAGCACCCAATGTCCGCAGTCACCGCAGTCCTATACCGCGACGCCAGAATCCGCGCCACAAACCTGACCTTCATCATCTGGGATCTCTGCTACCCGATGATCAACCTCCTCGTCTTCGGCGTCGGCATCAACGCCGCCCTCGGGGTGAACTTCGGCGCAGGCGGCCTCGACTACAACGCATTCTTTCTCGCCGGCTGCCTCGCCCTGGGCAGCTTCGCCATCCCCTCGAACACCGCCTGGTCCTTCTTCATGGACCGCGACAACGGCATCTTCTACGAAATGCTCACCTACCCGATGACGCGCGCGCAGTATCTCCTCGGCCGCATGCTCTTCACCGTGTCGCTGGCCCTCGTCCAGGCATGCCTCACGCTCGCCGCGGCGCGCCTCATCCTCCATGTTCCCATCTCCGCAGGCCGCGCTTGGCTGCTCGTCCCCATGCTCGCCGTGGGCCCTTCCGCATGGTTCTACCTGTATGCCGCGTTGGCCCTGCGCATCCGCCGCAACGACGCATTCAACGCCGTCACCTCGATTCTCTACTTCGTGCTGATTTTCCTGAGCTCAATGTTTTACCCCACAGACCCGCTCCCGCGCTGGTTCGCCGCCGCAGCTCTGACGAATCCCATCACCTGGCAGGTGGACGTGCTCCGCTACGCAACCATCGGCCTGGGCGATCCCTCGCGCGTGGCCTTAGAGGCGGTAGGTTTCGCAGCCTTCACGGTCGCCGGCTACTTCTTCGCCGTCCGCGCGCTCGATGCGCAGTAGCACGGGGTTTACTCCGCCACCTGCCTTCGTTTGCGCCAGCGGCCAAGGCTAGCCGTCAAACTGCTTCTCTCGCCGTTGCCCGGCGGTGTGTGCCGGGCAACGGCTGACCTGAGGCCTTTCGATGTTTCCGGTTTCGTCAGTGCGCCGCCATCTGCATCGGCTCGTCGTAGCTGCCGCCATAAATGCTCGGCACCTTCGAGCCCATCGGCCGCAGATACGTGGCAAGCTGTGCGCGGTGGTGGATGGAGTGGTTGTTGGCGAATCCCAGGTACGCCGCCGCCGGAAGATTGAATATTCCGAAGAAGGGAATCGTCTGCGCCAGCTTTTCCGCCGGCAGACCCTTGATCTTCGCAATCGCCGCGGGAAACTCCTTGTCGTAGAACTCCACAATCTCCGTCACCGTCTTGAACGTTCTGTCCGGCTGCGGCGCCAGGTCGCCCTGCGCGATGCCTTGCAGGAACCAGATGTCGGCGGAAGCCAGGTGTGCGGCCAGTTCGAACGCCGTTCGTGCGCACTCTTCTGGACGATAGCTCTTCTTCGCCTCGGGAATCGCCGCGAGCACCTTCTTCGTGGCCGGATATTCATTCTCCAGGGTCTGGCAATACAGATGAGCGGCAAATTTGGCTTGCTCGGGGGTCATGCGGTTATTCTCCTTTTCTGTTTCTGTCTGTGACGGAACCTACGGTTTCGCGACACCTGCGCCGAAGGGGAATCCGGTGCAGGAGAGGAAGAAAACGGAAGCAGAATTCTAGCACAGCGCCAGTGGCAAGGCACTCCTGCCTGTGTGCCCTTCCGGTCAGGAGGGCAAGCGGAACGTTCCGCGCGATTCTTCGCAACTGCATTGGGAAAGTGCTATTCCCGCGCATCGCAAAATCCAATAAGGGCCTCCAGCTTTCGCCGGGCCGCGCCCGAATCCAGGGCTTCCACGGCGCGCTGCGCGCCTTCGCGGAAATCGGCGGCTAGGCCCGTGGCTACGAGCGCCGCGGAGGCATTGGCCACCACGATGTCGCGGGCGGGGCCGCGCTCGCCGGTCAGGATGCGCAGGATGATCTGTGCGTTGGTGGCCGCATCGCCGCCTGCCACGGCCTCGAGCGGCGCCCGGCTAACACCGAAATCCTCGGGAGCGACATCGTAACTCCGTACGGTGCCGTTGCGAACCTCCGCAACCCGCGTCTCTCCGGAAATCGAAATCTCGTCGAGCCCGTCCGCGCCGTGCACCACGAACGCCCGCTCCACTTCGAATTCCACCATCGCGCGCGCCACGAGTTCCGTTGCGCGAGCGCTGAAAACGCCGGCCACCTGCACGCGCGCCCCGGCTGGATTCGTCAGCGGCCCCAGTAGGTTGAATGCCGTGTGCTCCTTGATCCTTTTCCGCGCCGGCATCGCGTGCCGCATCGCGCTGTGCGCCGCCTGCGCGAAGAAGAATCCGATGCCCACACGCTCCACCGCCTCTCCCATCCGTTCGAGCGGCCCGTTCACACGCGCGCCCAGCGCCTCCAGCACGTCCGCGGAGCCGCAGCGTGAACTGATCGAACGGTTGCCGTGCTTCGCCACCCGCGCCCCGGCGCCCGCCGCCACGAACGCCGCGCACGTGGAAATGTTGAACGTGTTGCGCCCATCGCCACCCGTGCCGCACGTGTCCAGCAGCGGCGGTCCCGCGGTCCCGCGAGGCTCCGCGAATACCGGCGCAGCGTGGCGCCGCATCGCCTTCGCAAAGCCCACCAACTCCTCCACCGTTTCGCCTTTGGCCACGAGCGCGCGCAGAAACCCCTCAATCTGTTCGTCCGCCGCCCGGCCGCACAGAATCTCCTCCATCGCCGCGTCCGCTTCCGCGCGCGACAAATCCTTCCCGCGGGCCAAACTTTCCAGGGCGTCGAGGATCACAGAGGTCTCGCGGCCTTGCCGCTGCTGCGCGTTTCCATGTAGACTGGCTCGTTTTCGAACTGCACTGATTTTAGCACTGGCGGACGCCCGATGAAGATCCACGAGTATCAAGCGAAAGCTATCCTTGCGCGCTACGGCGTCCCCACGCCCCGCGGCGAGGTGGCGTTCACAAAAGAAGAAGCCCGCGGAGTGGCGGAGCGCCTGCGCACCCCCGTGATGGTCGTCAAGGCGCAGATCCACGCCGGCGGACGCGGCAAAGGCGGCGGCGTAAAGCTGGCCCGTTCCGCGGACGAGGCCGCCGACCTGGCCGGCCGCATCCTCGGCATGCAGCTCATCACCCACCAGACCGGCCCCGAAGGCCGCATCGTCAAGCGCCTGCTGATTGAAGAAGGCATGGACATCAAGCGCG
>DATFZR010000472.1:0-4329 GCA_035314265.1 Candidatus Acidiferrales bacterium | reverse complement strand
AGGTTTCTCCCGGCGCCAACCAGAAACTCCGCGAGCGCATGCAACAGATGCTCGAGGCGCGCTCCAATCCCACGAAAAAGTGACACGGCAAGAAACCCTCCTCGAAGTCCGGCGCCAAACGGGTGGAAACGGCGCCGGCCGTCGAACTCGCCGGCCGCCGCATACGGTAGCCACGGTCAGCGCCTTTCTGACCGTGGGCCTTTCTCGGCGAGCCTTTCCCAGCGAGCCTCTCCCAGCAACCCGCTAGCTAGTCCGCCACTCCCGTCTGCCCCACCGCGGGCCCCATTCCTCCAACGGCCGGCACCGGCCGCACCCAATGTTGGAAGCTATCCATATACAGGTAGAAAACCGGCGTCAGGTACAGCGTCACAAATTGCGAAATCACCAGACCTCCCACCACCGCCAGTCCCAGCGGCCTGCGCGCCTCGGCGCCCGCGCCAATCCCCAGCGCAATCGGCAGCGTTCCCATCAGCGCCGCCATGGTGGTCATCATGATGGGCCGGAAGCGGATCACGCATCCCTGGTAGATGGCCTCGAGCGGCGGTTTCCCCTGCTTCCGCTGCGCCTCCAGCGCGAAGTCAATCATCATGATCGCGTTCTTCTTTACGATGCCCACGAGCATGATCACACCCACAAACGAATAGATGTTCAGGTCCGTTTTGAACAGCAGCAGTGTGATGAGCGCGCCGAACGCCGCGGACGGCAGCCCGGAAAGAATCGTCAACGGGTGGATGAAGCTCTCGTACAGCACGCCCAGCACCAGGTAAATCACCAGGATCGAGAGCACCAGCAGCACGCCCAGGCCGCGAAACGATTTCTCAAACGCCTGCGCCGTGCCCTGGAAGTTCGTGGTAATCGTGGAGGGAAGCGATTCGCGCGCCACGCGGTTCACCGCGTCCACGGCCTGGCCCAGCGCGTAACCCGCGCTCAGGTTGAACGAAACGGTTACCGCGGGCAATTGCCCCGAGTGGTTCACCGTCATCGGGCCCAGGTCGCGGCTCAGCGTGGCCAGCGACTCGATGGGCACCAGTTGCCCGCCCGTCGAGCGCACGTAGAGCAGCGACAGCGCCGTGGGATCGCTCTGATACTCCGGCAGCAGCTCGAGAATCACCCGGTACTGGTTGTTGGGCGCGTAAATCGTGGAAATCTGCCGCGCGCCGAACGCGGAATAGAGAGCGTCTTCCACTTGCGCTGCGGATACGCCGACGGCCGAAGCTTTGTCGCGGTCCACAGACACCTGGAGCTGCGGGTTGGCCACCTGCAGGTCCGAGGTAACGTCCTGCAGCTCCTTCAGCGCGTGCAACCGCCGCTCGAAATCCTGCGCCGCGGGATACAGTTCATGCGTGTCCGGGCTCTGCAGCGTGATCTGGTAGAGGCTTTTCGTGATCCTGCCGCCCAGGCTGATGCGCGGTATGTTCTGCAGGAAGGCCTTGATGCCGGGAATCGTGGCGATCTTCGGCCGCAGCTCTTCGATTTTCTCGTCCACGGAGACTTTGCGCTCGCGCCTCGGCTTCATGTCGATGAACATGCGCCCCGTGTTCATCGAGTTGCTCGAGCCGCTGGCGCCGATGTTCGAGTTGGCCACGCGGATGTCGGGGTCCACGCGCACCAGCTCCGCCAGCTCGCGCTGGTGCTCCGCCATGGCGTCGAAAGAAATGCCCTGCGCGGCCTCCGCAAACAGGTAGATTTCGCCCGTGTCTTCCGCGGGCAGAAACCCTTTCGGAATGTAGTAAAAGAGCCAGGCGCTGCCGCCGAGCATGGCGAAGAAGAGCAACATCGTCACGGCGCGATAGCGCAGCGCCACCTGCAGCGTCGCTTCGTAGGCGTGCAGCAGGGCATCGAAGAAGCGTTCCGTTTGCCGGTACAGCCAGCCGTGCTTCTGCTCTTTCTCGGCACGCAGAAAGCGGCTGCACAGCATCGGAGTGAGCGTGAGCGACACGAATCCGGACACCAGAATCGCCGCGCCGATCGTCACCGCGAATTCGTGCAGTAGCCGCCCCACGATTCCGCCCATGAACAGCACGGGAAGGAACACGGCGGCCAGCGACAGCGTCATGGACAGGATCGTGAAGCCGATTTCGCGCGAGCCTTCGAGCGCCGCCTCCAGCTTTCCCTTGCCCATCTCCAGGTGCCGCACGATGTTTTCGAGCATCACGATGGCGTCGTCCACCACGAAGCCCACGGAAAGCGTCAGCGCCATCAGCGACAGCGTGTCCAGCGTGTAGCCGAGCAGGTACATCACCGCGAACGTTCCGATGATGGACATGGGCAGCGCCAGGCTGGGAATCACCGTCGCGGAAAGATTGCGCAGGAAAAGGAAAATCACCAGCACCACCAGGAACACCGTGAGCAGCAAAGTGAACTTCACGTCGTTCACGGACTCGCGGATGCTGATGGATTCGTCGGAGATCGTCTTGATCTGGATCGCCGGCGGAATTTGCGGCCGCATCTGCTCCAGCAGTTGCTTGATCCCGTCCACCACCTCCACGGTGTTCGTGCCCGGCTGCTTGAGGATGGCCAGCGAGATGGAGCGGCTCTGCCCCGTTTTGTCGCAGAACCAACTGGCCACCTTGTCGTTTTCCACGCTGTCGATCACGCGGCCCAGTTCCTGGAGCCGCACGGGCCGGCCGTCGCGGTAGGCCACGATCATCGGCTTGTACTCCGCCGCGGAAAAGAGCTGGCCGTTCGACTGCACCGTCAGCGATTCGTGCTTTCCCCACAGCGCGCCGGTGGGCAGGTCCACGTTGGCGTTCTGCACGGCCGTCGAGACTTCGTCGATGCCGATCCCCCGCGACGCCAGCGCTTTCGGGTCCACCTGCACGCGCACCGCGTACTTCTGCCCGCCGTACACCTGCACCTGCGCCACGCCGTTCACCATGGAGATGCGCTGCGCGATGAACGTTTCGCCGAACTCGTCAATCGTGGAAAGTGGCAGCGTCGCGCTCACCATCGAGAGGTACATAATGGGCGCGCCGGAGGGGTTCACCTTGTAATAGGTGGGCGGGCTGGGCAGGTTCTGCGGAAGCTGATTCATCGTCTGCGCGATGGCCGTCTGCACGTCTTGCGCCGCCGCGTCGATATTCCGTTCCAGCACGAACTGCAGTGTGATTTGCGTGAGGCCCATCGAATTCGACGAGCTCATGTTGTCTATGCCCGCGATCGTGGTGAATTGCCGCTCGAGCGGCATGGCCACGGCGGACGCCATGGTGTCCGGACTCGCGCCCGGCAGGCGCGCGGAAACCAGAATCGTGGGGAAATCCACGTTGGGCAGATCGCTCACGGGAAGCTGCATGTAGGCGAGCCCGCCGAACAGAAGGAATGCCAGGCTGACCAGCGTGGTCATCACCGGGCGTCGGACGAAAGGTTCGGCAATGCTCATCAGGCGATTTCCTGGGCGCTGCTTGCTTACCCTGACGCAGGAAGGGCTGCGCCCTCGAACTATCTCGCGCGCTGTGCTTCGGGGTCGGCCTTCACTTCCACACGGGCGCCGGGCACCAGGCGCAACTGGCCGTCGGTCACCACCGTCTCGCCCGGTTCGAGCCCCTTCCCGATCACGGCCTCGGCTCCGGCCACGCGCGCTACCGTTACGCCGCGCGCCTCCACCGTGCTGTCCGCCTTCACCACGTACACCATTTGCCCGGTCTGGCTCGCCTGCACCGCCTGGTTGGGAACCACCACGCGGTCCGTCTCTTCAGAAAGGCGCAGCGCCACGTTTACAAACTGCCCCGGCCACAGCCTGCGCCCCTGATTCTCAAACGTGCCCTTCAGCCGGATCGTTCCGGTCGTGCGGTCCACCGCGTTGTCCACAAAGGTGAGCGCGCCGCGTTCCGTCTGGCCGGGCTCCTGAGGCACTTCTGCCGCCACGCCCAACGTGCCGGCCGCGGCGAAGCGCTTCACATCCGGCAGGCTTTGCTCCGGCACGTTGAACGATACGTAGATGGGCTGCACCTGGTTGATCACCACCATCACCGGCAGGTCGTTCTCTTTCACCACGTTTCCCGGATACACCAGCACGCTGCCCACGCGCCCGTCTATGGGAGAGGTGATCGTGCAGAAGGAAAGCCGCAGCTTCGCCGCCTCGATGGCCGTGCGGTCGGACCGCACCGTGGCCTGATCGGCAGCCGCAGCCGAGCGCATGTCTTCGAACTGCTGCTTCGACGCCACGCCGGCGTCGAATAGATCGCCAAAGCGCCGCGACTGGGCGGCCGAGTTCTCCGCTTTCGCCACGTCGCGCTCCAGGCCGGCCTCCGCCTGGTGCAGGTCGTTCTCAAACGGGCGCTTGTCGAGGGTGAACAGCAGCTCGCCCTTGCGCACGTCCTGGCCCTCGCG
>DATFZR010000471.1:0-4937 GCA_035314265.1 Candidatus Acidiferrales bacterium | reverse complement strand
GGGGGTAACGGCAGCGCCCGCACGCGCTCCGCTACTGCAAAACCATCGAGGTCGGGCATCTGCGCGTCGAGCAGGATCAGGGCCGGGGAGCGTCCGGCGGCCGCCGCGGATTCCATTGCGGAGATCGCGGCGCGTCCGCCGGGAGCGGATTCCGTCTTCACGCCGCGGCGGGCGAGCAGTTCGGCGAGGGTTTCGCGCTGCGTACGATTGTCGTCCACGATCAGGACGAAGAGTCCGGCGAGTTTTTCCTGCGCAGGGGAAATGGAAAGAGCGCTGCGGCGTCCGTGTACGGGCAGGGTGAAGTGAAACGTGCTGCCGCGGCCGGGCGCGCTTTCCGCCCACATCTGGCCGCCCATCACCTCAACGAGTTCCTTGGAGATGGCGAGACCCAGTCCGGTGCCGCCGTATTTGCGGTGGGTGGAACTGTCGGCCTGCGTGAAGGGATCGAAGAGCATGGCCAGTTTGGAGGGGGGCACGCCGATGCCGGAGTCGGCCACGGAGAAATGGATGAGCGTGTGGTCCTTGCGGTAGAGGTCCACGAAGGCGCGCAGGGTGATTTCGCCATGCTCGGTAAACTTGATGGCGTTGCCAACGAGGTTGGTAAGGATCTGGCGGAGGCGCACGACGTCTGCGCTGACGATTTCCGGGACGTCGGGTCCGGTCTGGAGGATGAGTTCGAGACCTTTCTGGTAGGCGCGGAGGCCGAAGGTGCGCAGGACGTCGGCGAGGGTTTCCCGGAGAGGGAAGTTGATGGTGTAGAGCTCGAGCTTGCGCGCCTCGATGCGTGAGAAATCGAGCACGTCGTTCATCAGGGAGAGCAGGGTGCGGCCGGCGTCCTGGACGGTGGTGACGTAGTCGCGCTGGTCGGGCGTGAGCGTGGTGCCGAGAGCGAGTTCGGTCATCCCGAGGATGGCGTTGAGCGGGGTGCGGATTTCGTGGCTGACGTTGGCCAGGAATTCGCTTTTCGCGCGGCTGGCGTCTTCGGCGGATTCGCGAGCGTGTATGAGCTCCTGTTCGTAGCCCTTCCGCTCGGTCAGGTCCTTGGATACGGCGAGGAATCCGGAGATTTCGTTATTTGCGTCGTGGAGCGGCGTCACGGCCAGTTTGGCGGGCACGTGGCTGCCGTCTTTGCGTACGTGGGTCCATTCGCGCTCTTCGTGGATGCCCTGGCGAGAGAGCTCGACGAAGTAGCCCAGCCCGTGGATCTCTTTTTTCAGGCGGCGCCCGAGCTGGGCGGCACGCTCTTCGATCTCGCTTCCGAGGATGAAGTGAAGCGGGGACATCTTGCCGATGACTTCCGCGGCGGTCCAGCCGAGCAGGCGCTCCGCGCCGGGATTGAAGATGGTCACCGTGCCCTTGGTGTTTGTGGCCAGGATAGCGACGGTGGTGGCGGAGCGGAGAATGGCGGCGAGCTTTTCCTGCGTGGCGGCAAGATCGCCGTAGGTGCGGATGAGCTTGAGCATGTTGCGGCGCAGGTCGAGCTGGGCGTTGACCTGGCGGCCGAGCACGCGCAACGCCGCTTCTTGCTCGGGCGTGAGCCGGCGCGGAACGCAGTCGAGCACGCAGAGGGTGCCGAGGGCGTGGCCTTCCGGCGAGACGAGCGGCATCCCGGCGTAAAAGCGGATGAACGGGTCGCCGGTGACCATGGGGTTTTCCGCAAAGCGCGCGTCGGCGGACAGATCGGGGACGACCATCAGCTCGCGGCCGGCGATGGCGTGGGCGCAGAAGGCGAGGTCGCGCGGCGTCTCCTGCGCGGTGACGCCGATGCGGGATTTGAACCACTGACGGTCTGCGTCAATCAGGCTGACGAGGGCGATGGGGGTTCCGGCGATGTGGGTGGCGAGGCGTGTGAGGTCGTCGAATTCTTGCTCGGCGGTGGTGTCGAGGATGCCGTATTGCGCGAGGGTCTCCAGGCGCTGGGATTCGTCGGGGAGGGTGGGGGGCTTCGGGGGCGTCATGTGCGCGTCTCCGGCGGGGCACCATCATACGCCTGCGGGAAGGGAGAAGGTAACGGAGAGAGGCACGTGAGAGACGGAGAGAACCGGGCGAAGATACCACGGAGACACGGAGTGTACGGAGGGGCACGGAGGAAGGAGAGACAGCGGGCTCGGCACGCGGCGCCGTGCCTCTACGGGGCGGGCCATTCCAGGGAGCGCATGGCGGATTCCAGTTGCTGGACTATGGATTCTTCGGAATCTTGCGGAGTGAAGTGGAGAGGGGCGCCGATGCTTACGCGGATGGCGCCGGGGGGCACGATGCGACGGTTGGCGCGGGCCAGCTCGTAGAGGCCGTCGATGCGGACGGGAACGACTGGCAGGTTCAGGCGTTTTGCCAGGAGGCCTACGCCGGCGCGGAAGGGGCTGAGATTGCCGTCGGGCGTGCGGCGGCCCTCGGGAAAGACGAGGACGCTGTAACCGCGGTCGGCGGATGCTCCGGCGTAGGCGAAACTTTCGCGATAGCCGGAGCGCTGCGGCAGCGGGAAGACGTTGAAGAGTGCGACGACCAGGAAGTATTGGAGGCGGTCGAGCCAGCCGCGGAAGAAGCCCGTGTCCGGCGGGGGATTGCGCATGCCGCGGAGGCGTTCGCCGATCATGGCGACGGCGAGACGCTGGCGGAAGCGCGCGGGGAGAGCGGCCTGGATGAAGCCGATGTCGATTTCGGTGATGTGATTGGAGATGATTAGGACGGGCCCGCGGAGGCCGGCGAGTTTTTCGCGTCCGCGGATGCGGGGATGCGCGAGAAGGTACGTGGCCGGCCAGATGAAGAGGTAGTAGACGCCTACGCGGATGGCCTGCTGCCAGGCCTGCTGCGTCCACGCGGGGTAGACGTATCTGGGGCCCGCGGCGGGTTTCTCGTCGAGCAGGCGGGCTATATCGCTGACGGTGGTGGCTTCGGTGACGCTCGATTCGGCTAGCTCGGTCTGGTAGCGATCTTCGATGGCCGACAGTAACTCGACGCGCTCGAGGGAGTTGAGGCCGAGGTCGCGATCGAGCGTCGCGCCAGGCGGGAGCGCCCGCGCGGCGCGGCCGGAGACGCGGGCCAGGAGTTCGGCGAGCGGGCCGGCGACTGCGGCACCAACTGCAGTGGGCTGGGCGCCGGCTGCGTGTTCCTGGCCGAGGATGCGTTCGAGGATCAGGTTGGTGCGCGGTTTCTGGGTGGAGGTGCGCGGGAAATCTTCGTCGGGCCAGAGGCGCCATTCGCGGATGCGCTGGTGGGCGCCGAGCGAGTCGTTGGCGCGGCGCACGGCTGCGGCCGCGACTTGCTGGGGCGTGGGGCCGCCGGTTGGCGCGCTCTCCGGCCGGAGCAGCAGGACGGCGCAGGCTTCGGCGTTTTTCTCGCGCCGCAGGGCGAGCACCACGCAGTCGCGCACTTCGAGCTGGGCGCGCAGTGCGGCTTCGAGGTCTTCGGGATAGACGTTCATGCCTTCTGGCGTGACGATCACGTTTTTCTGGCGGCCTTTGAAGAAGAGGTTGCCCTCGGCGTCGAGTGCGCCGACGTCGCCGGTGTGGAACCATCCGCCTTCGGCGGCGGGCTGAAATCCGCCCGCCTGCCAGTAGCCCGCCGCGACGTTATCTCCGCGCACGAGGATTTCGCCGGATTCGGAGAGGCGCAACTCGCGGCCGGGCAGGACTTTTCCGATGGAGCCCTGCGAGCGTTGGAAGGGATGATTCACGCTGATCAGCGAGGTGGTTTCCGTTAGGCCGTAGCCCTGGATGACGACGAAAGACAGGCGGCGCCAGAATTCTTCGGTCTCCGCGCCGAGGGCGGCGCCGCCGCAGATGAAGGCCCAGAACTTCCAGCCGAACTCGCTGTGCGCGCGGCGGAAGCGCCACCAGCGGCGGGCGAAATGGATGGGGCCGGCGGCCCATTCGAGGTCGCGCTGGAATTCCGCAGCGCGGCCCACTGCCTCTTCCGCGCGCTCCACGCGGGCGCGCAGGGATTCGAGCATGCGCGGCACGGCAATGAGCACGGAGATGCGCTCGCGGCGAACGACGCGGGCGACTTCCGCGGGATTCAGCGTGTCGTGGAAAAACACGGTGCCGTCGAGCAGCGGCGGGACCCAAATGCCCATGAACTGGCCGAAAACGTGGCTGAGCGGGAGCAGGTCGAGGAAACGCAGCGGGTGCACGAGCCACTCGTATTTCAGGTAGGGCTGGATGGAGGCTTCGAGGGGTTCGAGGTTGGCCAGCAGGTTGCCGTGGGAGATGGCCACGCCTTTTGGCTCTGCGGTGGTGCCGGAGGTGAAGACGAGCTGGGCGAGATCGGAGCGGGTGAGGGCGGGAGGATTGTACGGAGCGGACCCGTGGGGGGAGAGGGTTTCGGCTAGGTCGTCGAGGATTAGGAAGGAGGTAGAGGAGGTAGAGGAGGTGGAGGAGGAGAGAGAGGGGAGCAGGTCGCGGCTGGCTACGATCAGGCGGGCCTGCGTGTCGCGTGCGACGCGCAGGGCGAATTCAGGGGCGGCGATGTGGTCCATGGGGACCGCAACGGCGCCGCGGAGGATGCAACCGAAAAAGGCGGCCACCCATTCGGCGCAGTTGTCTCCCCAGAGGAGGATGCGGTCGCCGCGCTGGACGCCGCGGGATTCGAGTTCGCGGGCGAACTGGCGGGCTACGAGGGCGGTGCGGCGGTAGCTCCAGCGTTCGGTGCGGTAGCCGCGATGATGGGCCCAGGCGGGGGCTTCGCCGCGACGGTCGAGATCGAGCACGAATTCGACGAGGGATTGCCGGGCCATGGATTCCGCGCCGCTGGCGGCGCGCGGTAGAGTGTAGCGGGGAACGGGGGAGCGAGAAAGCAGCGCCGCGCCAGCGCTCCCGACGAGCGCGGCGAACGCGGCGCGCGCTTTCTGGTTACCTGAGGCGGGTGAGCGGGGGCGTTACCGTCCGCCGCGACGAATCCCGGTCCGTGGACAAAAAGCACGATGATCTCGCCCGCGGCGC
>DATFZR010000470.1:0-2147 GCA_035314265.1 Candidatus Acidiferrales bacterium | reverse complement strand
TGTGGGCGTGGATTTCCCGAACCTCGTGGTGATTTTGGCGCACGGCGGGCGCCCGCTGTGGATGGACTAGGCGTTCTTCCTGCTGCGGCGGCATCCGAATTTCTATATGGATATATCCAGCATCCCGCCGAAGCGGGTGCTGGAGTATTTTCCGCGGATCGAGGAGATTGCGGACAAGGTACTGTTCGGCACCGATTGGCCGGGGTTCGGCGTCAACGATCTGCGCAAGAATATCGAGGCGTTTGAAGCGGTGCCGCTGCCGTCCGGCGTGCGCCGCAAGATTCTGTACGATAACGCCGCGCGCCTGTTCCCCCGGTGAGTCGCCCCCCGCGCTGCCTGCGCGGCGAATAAAACCGTGGCCATCGAAACCATCACAATCATCGGCGCGGCCGCCATGGGACGCGCCATTGCCTACGCCGCGCTGGCCGCGGGGTACCGCGTCATTCTCGAAGACGTGCTTCCGGAACGCCTCGCCGCCGCCCAGGCGGAGATTGGCGGATGGTTCGACCGGGCGGCAGCCGGCGGCAGACCCGCAGCCGAGGGGAAAGAGCGACCTATGGCCCGCCTTTCGACCGCCGGCTCCGTGGACCTGGCCTGCCGCGAGGCCCATTTGGTGATGGAAACCCTGCCCCAGGAGATGGAAATGAAGATTGACGTTTTCTGCATCCTCGAGAAATTCGCGCGTCCCGGAGCCATACTGGCCACGAATGCCGCGTCGCTTTCCATCACAGAAATTGCGGCGGTCACCACGCGCGGCGAGCACTGCGTGGGCCTGCGTTTTTGCAACGCCGCGCCAAAGATGAACCTGCTCGAAATTGTCCGCGGCCGGCAGACCTCCGATGAGACGGTCGAGCGGTGCCGCGAAGTCGGCCGGCGAATGGGCAAAGAAGTGGTGGTGATGCGGGAATCGTCGTGACGAGCATCCGGGAATCCGGGAAAGAAGGGGTGGTAGCCAAGGTTAGGACGCCGCTGACCGTGGATTCCACGTTCCGAATCGCCCGGATGAAAGTCTGTTAGGATTTCCCCATGGCCGCGAAGGAAAAACAAATCCGGTTTGCGCAGGGCGATTTGACGGAGATGGACGTGGATGCCATCGTCAACGCCGCGAACAACGATTTGCAGCTCGGGGGCGGCGTGGCGGGAGCCATTCGCCGCAAAGGGGGGCCGGCGATCCAGCGCGAATGCGACGAAATCGGCAGCATCCCCATCGGCTCCGCGGCAATCACGGGCGGCGGAAACCTGAAGGCGCGGCATGTGATTCATGCCGCCAGCATGCAGCTCGGGGGCCGCACCACGGCCGAGTCGCTGCGTGGTTCGACGGCATGGTCGCTGCGGCTGGCGCGCGAGCACGGACTCAAAACTGTGGCGTTTCCGGCGGTCGGAACGGGCATCGCTGGCTTCCCGCTGAAGGACTGCGCGCGTATTATGTTAACTGAATCCGTGGCCCATTTAAGGGGCGAAACACCCCTGGAAGTGGTGCATTTCGTGCTGTTTGATGCCCATTCTATGGGTGTTTTCGAGGCTGTTTGGAAGGAAATGCAGGGGAAGGGCGAATCTCTGTGAGCGACGTCCTGTGAGCGACGTCCTGTGAGTGCCAACCTCGAGAAAGTGCGCCGCGAACTGGCCCGCTACGAGCATCCGCTGTTCGCCTTCGATGCGCGCGAGGCGGGCGACGCCGTCGAGGTGCTGATCGAGTTCCGCGTTGCCGAGCCTGCGGTCCACACGTACGTTTACGTGTTGCAGCCGCGCGATATGGAGAACGCGCAGTTTCCCTGGACGTTCCAACGGCAACTCTACGACTGCCTGCACGACTTCGTGGTGGAGATGTTCACTCGAAATCCGCAGTGCCAGGATTGAGCGGGCACGATGCCTTCCTCCTCTACTTCCTCTTCCTCTTCCTCTTCCTCTTCCTCTTCCTCTGCCTCCTCCACCTCCTCTGCTTCGTCCCGGGAGCGCACGCCGCTCGCGGAGTTGCTGCTCGAGCGCATCCGCGCTTCGGGTCCCCTCACGTTTGCGGAGTACATGCAGGAGTGCCTCTACCATCCCGAGTACGGATATTACGCGCGGCACGAGGCGCGGCGATTCGCGGATTACTACACCAGCCCCGACGTGCATCCGGTGTTTGGCCGGCTGGTGGCGCGGCAACT
>DATFZR010000469.1:0-2078 GCA_035314265.1 Candidatus Acidiferrales bacterium | reverse complement strand
GATAGGGAAGATTTGGCGTTACGACAAACTCTTCATGCCGGGGGACCATATGTACATCCGTTGGGAAAAGAAGGCGCAGACCGCGAGTCAATACCCCCTAATTTCAAACTGACCCACTACCAGCCAGGGAGGTAGCCAGGGAAGGTAGCCGGGCAGGGCCCCGCGCCAGGCCGGGCAAGCCCCCCAAAGTGAAGATTTCCAAAGATTTCTCTTGACAATATGGGTCCGATAAGATATATTATGTTAACTAGAAAATAGCCCTGAAGACATGCCCCTTTTCACCCTCTAAAGGGCCTCCAGCACCCCCTCCCACCCGTCGTTCTACCCTTCCCAGGGCCTGTCGGCGCACTCGAAAAACCAGCGGTTCTACGGCTTCGCCGTCTTCGCCGTCTGCGCAATCTCGTAGTCAATAAACTGCACCACCGTCTCCCGGTCCCCCCCCACAAGCCGCCGCCCATTGATAAACACCGTCGGCGTGTTCGCAATCTTCAACGCCACACCCTCGGCCATGCTTTTCTCCACCTCGTCCTTCATCGCCGGGTCGGCCATGCAGGCCTTGAACCCCGCCTCGTCGTAGCCCGCCTCCAGGCCTTGCTGCACCACCGTGTTCCACACGCTCTCCGGCGCGATCTTGTCCTGATGGTCGTAGACGTAATCCGAGTACGTCCAGAACGCCGCCGGGTCCTTATGGTAAATGCAGCGCCCGGCCAGCGACGCCGTCAAAGCCCACGGGTGAATCTGTACGAGCGGGAAGTCGCGGAACACAAAGCGCACCTGCGGATAGTCCGCGTACAGCGGGCGCAACACCTCGCTCAGCCTCCGGCAGCTCGGACATTGAAAGTCCCCATACTCCACCACCAATATCCTCGCGTTCTCCGGCCCACGCCCGGGAGCCCCCGCCAGATTCATCTCCGCGCGATTCTTCGCAAACGGGTCGGCCTGCATGTCGGAGAGGTCGCCCTGCAGCAGGTAGCGCCCGTCGTCGCTCACAAACATCGTCAGCGCGCTCGTCTGTCCTTCCGTGATCACCTCAATGCTCACCGCCCGCATCCCCGGAACCGCCGTCGGCTTCGGCTCTCCCACCTTCACCGTAAACTTCGGCCCCAGCGCGTACACATTCCGCAGATACGCCTCCACCCTGCGCGCCACGGGAGAGGCTGTCCCGGCGGAAGTCCCTGTCAAAGTCCCTGTCGAAGCCCCGGCCGCCGCCGACCGCGGCGTCCGCGCCGGCGGCGCCGGCGGACTCTGCTGCGCGCCCGCCACCGTAGCCGTAGCCACCGTAGCCAGTACGAGCACACTCACAACCCCGCAATAAATCCTCATCGAGGAATTCCCTCCCCTAAAATCCGCCCTGGCCGGTTCACGAATCGGCAGGCACGCGCGCGCGGCTCCGCGGCCGGTACGCCTGCGCGATCGGAAACTTCCGCCCAATCCCAAACGCCTTCGAAGTAATCTTCAGCCCCAGCGCCGCCTGTTGCCGCTTGTACTCGTTGTGGTCCACCTTCAGCGCGATGTCTTCCACGGTCTTCAGCGGCAGGCGTTCCTTTTCCGCGATCTCGTCGGGACTCATCATCTCTTCCACGTAATCGCGCAGGATGCGGTCGAGCGCCTCATACGGAGGCAGCGTGTCCTGGTCCGTCTGCCCCGGCCGCAGCTCCGCCGAAGGCGGCTTAACGATGGACGCGCGCGGAATGACTTCCCTGCCCCCGCCGCCTTCCGCATGCATCACGTTGATCTGCTCCGCCAGCGCGTACACCATCGTCTTCGGCACGTCAGACAGCATCGCGAGCCCTCCGGCCATGTCGCCGTAGAGCGTGCAGTAGCCCACCGATAGCTCGGATTTGTTGCCCGTGGTCAGCGTGAGCGCGCCGAATTTATTGGAAAGCGCCATCAGCAGGTTGCCGCGCACGCGCGCCTGCAGATTCTCTTCCGTCGCATCTTCCGCCCGCCCGCGGAACGATTCCGCAAGCCCCGCGCGATACGCGTTGAACACCTCGGTGATCGGAATGGTCTCGAACGCGATCCCCAGGTTTTCCGCCAGTTCCCGCGCGTCGCGCACGCTCCCTTCCGATGAATAC
>DATFZR010000468.1:0-2860 GCA_035314265.1 Candidatus Acidiferrales bacterium | reverse complement strand
CGGGCGGATGGCTCTTGGATCCGAGTTCCGCGGTAATGTCGGGATCGCTGGCCTTAACCTGCGCAGGGGGCGGCGCGGGCCGTGCCGGGGGAGCAGCCGCAGATGGCGGCGGAGGAGGCGCTGCCGCCGGCCGCGGTGGCGGCGGAGGAGCAGCCGCGGGCGTTGCCGGAGCTGACGCCGCTGCTGCCGCGGCAGGCGCCACGCCTGGCTGCGCCAATGCCTCAGCCAGCGCCGCATGCATTTCTTCGGCGTTGGCAAACCGCTTGGTCGGGTCCTTCTCCAGCACCTTCAGAATAACCGCGGCAAGCGCCGGCGAGAGGTCCTTGCGGAACTGGCGCGGGTCAGGACACGGCGTGGCCGCGTGCGCCATCAACATCATCACTGCCTTCTTCTCGATAAACGGGCCCCGGCCGCACAGCAGCTCGAACAGGATGATCCCGGAGGCGTACAGGTCCACGCGGCCGTCCAGTTGGTCGCTGGCCACGCCCTTTACCTGCTCGGGCGACATGTAGGCCGGCGTTCCGATCATCACTCCCGCGGCCGTCTTCGACGTCGCGTAGAGCGTCCCGTGCTCTTTTACCTTGGCCACGCCGAAGTCGAGCAGCTTCACCACTTCCTTGCCGCCTGCGTCTTTGGCCACCAGGATGTTGGCCGGCTTCACATCGCGGTGGATGATGCCGAGTTTGTGCGCCGCGCCCAGTCCGTCGATGAGCTGCGCCACCAGGTTCACGGCGCGCGTCACGTCCATCTTCGTACCCGCCGGCTGGAGCTGGTCCAGGTGAACGCCGTCGACGAACTCCATTACGGTAAAGGGCAGGCCATCTTCCGTCTCGCCGTATTCCTGCACGCGCACGTCGTTGGCGTGGTCCAGCGCCTTCATGATCAGCGCCTCAGACTTGAACCGCTGCCGGAATCCCGGCTCCTCCACCAGCCGCTGCGCCACCACCTTCAGCGCCCATACGCCGCCCCCGGGCAGTTCCTTGGCCTTGAATACCGCGCCCATGCCGCCTTCGCCGAGCTTGGAAAGGATCTCGAACCTGCCGGCCAGCACGGTGCCTTCCTTCATGTCCGTGGCGCTGTGTAGATCGGTCTTGTCGTCGGGGCAGACGGTCACGTCATCGGGGTATTGGTGTTGGCAGACTCGGCAGATCTTCATTTTGGCCCACCCACTATACGCAAAAATGGAGGGATTCGCACGGCGGAAATGGCATCCTGCCCGATTGGACAGGCTTAAAGAGCGAACGACGCCTCCGCGGCGGGGATGCTCGCGGGTTACTCCGGTTTACGGTAGCCGGGGAACAGTCGCCACACCTCGCGCAGCAGTTGCTCCGGCATCTGGCTCTTGTGGATAAAAGCGCTCGCGCCGCGGCCTATGCATTCCGCCCACAGCGTCGTGCCGGAAATCTCCGAGAACAGGATGATGGGCAGCGCCGGAAACGCCCTGCGCAGCTCGCGCGTTACCTCCAGGCCGTTCATCCGCGGCATCTGGATGTCCATCAGCACCAGATCCGGAGCGGCCGTCTGGGCTTGCTGCAGGATATTTACCCCGTCGCTCGCGGTCCCCACGATGTCGAACCCGCCTTCCATCTCCAGGAAAGTGCAGATCGAGTGCAGAGCCGTCGGAGAATCGTCCGCCACCAGGACGCGAATGCGTCCGGGATTCGATACCATCGTCCACCCCTGAGTTGCTGCCATCTTCACACCAGGGAGCGATTGTGGGGCGAGCCACAAGGGAAATATATGCAAGAGATTGCCTACGCAGTTTCCGGTAGACGGCAGTGGGACCGGCTAGCTTTCCACGATCTGGTTCCGCATGGCGTAATGCACCAGCTCCACAATCGAGTGCAGGTTGAGCTTCAGCATAATGTTGGCTCGATGTGTTTCCGCCGTGCGCACGCTGATGTTCAGCACCCCGGCGACTTCCTTATTGCTCTTGCCCTCCGCCAGCAGTTGAACGATCTCGCGCTCCCGCGGCGTCAGCCGGCCGCGTGTGCGCTGCACCGGCGCGCCAGGGTGTGTCCCCGGCCTGCCGGAAGCAGCAAAGCCCTGCGCCAGGCGCGAAGAGAAAAACGGCCGGTGGCGCCGCACCGCGTCCACGGCCGCCAGCAGCACGCGGTCCGCGTCGTCCTTCAGGATGTATCCCAGCGCGCCCGCCTGGAGCATCTGCTGCACCATCTGGTCCGATTCATGCATGCTCAGAACGAGCACTTCGGTTTCCGGAGAGACCTGCCGGATCCGCCGCGTCGCCTCGATTCCGTTCAGCACGGGCATGCTGATGTCCAGCACGGCCACATCCGGCTTCAGCGCTTGGCTCTTTTCTGCCGCCTCGCGGCCGTTCGCGGCCTCGCCGCACACCTGCCAGCCGGGCCGGGATTCCAGCAGCGCGCGCAGCCCCGCGCGCACCACCGGATGGTCATCCGCCACGAGAATGCGCAGTTGCATGCGGCACCTCGTTCTTCAGCGGCAGCGTAGCCCGCACTGTGGTTCCAGACGCGTTTGATTCGATCTCCAGTGTTCCTCCCAGTTGCGCCATGCGCTCGCGCATCCCCACGATCCCCACGCCAAATCGCGCGCCCGGCTCGTTCACCTCTTTGCCCCGTCCTGCCGGAATTCCCCCGCCCTGATCGCTCACTTCCAGCAGGATTCTGGAAGGCATTCCATCCAGTCGAATCCGCGCCGTACGGCTGCCGGAGTGCCGCTGGATGTTCGCCAGGCTCTCCTGGACGATGCGGAAGAGCGCCGTTTCCGTCTCCTGCGGCAGGCGCCCGAAGCCCGTGGACACTCCCACTTCCAGCTGGATGCCGCTTCGCTCGCTGAATCCCTGTGCATATTCCTTTACGGCGGAGGCCAGCCCCAGCTC
>DATFZR010000467.1:0-2433 GCA_035314265.1 Candidatus Acidiferrales bacterium | reverse complement strand
AACCCGCTGGAGGACACGCTGCGGATGACGGCGTCGGTGGACTACCACAGGCCACTCGTTCACGGTGACTGGGCATCCATCCTCGTGTGGGGACGCAATAAAATCCTGCCGGGTGGGGAGGTATTCAACAGCTACCTGGCGGAGGGCCGGCTGCGGTTTGCCGGCCGCAATGCCGTGTGGACGCGCATTGAAAACGTGGACCGGACGAACGAGCTGCTGCTGGGAGGAAACGCGGCGCCGGCGGGATTCACGGAGCATTTCCTGGCGCGCGTCCAGGCGTACTCGGTGGGATACGATCGCGACGTTTTTGTGACGCCGCGGACGCGCACGGCGCTGGGGGCGCAGGTCACCGTGTATGGCGTGCCCGGCGTGTTGCAACCGGTGTACGGAGATGTCCCCGTGGGCGTAGCGGTTTTCGTGCGCTTTCGGCCGGGGAGAAACTGACGCACGGGGCTCGACCCCGCGCTACAATAACCGCAGGACGGGCTGCGAAACCCTGGCGCCGCAGCCGCCCAGCGGAAGGGGATGCCGTGGAGAACTCTGTTCGCGTTGAAATCTACGACCAGGTGTACCACCTGCGCGGAGAATCGCAGGAAGGGCACGCGCAGGAACTGGCACGGTACGTGGACGAGCGCATGCGCGCCGTGGCGGAAGTGACCGGCGCGGTGGATTCGCTGCGCATCGCGGTGCTGGCGGCGCTGCACCTGGCCGACGAACTCTTCCAATTGCGCGCGCGGCAGCAGGAACTCGAAGGGCAGATCCGCGAGCGGGCAGCGCGAGCGCTGGATGTGGTGGACCGCGCGCTGGGGGAATCGGCTTGAGGCCTCGTCCCGCGCGGCCAGCCCTCTGACGAGGGCTTGACCAGGGCTCGACCAGGGCTCGGGCCGTAGTTTGCGCCGTCCTGCCGGGTCGTCTAGAGTATGAGGAGAGACTTCGCGGGCGGCTACGGGATTCTGATGACGTTTCGCGGTTCAAAGCTGGTGATACTGCTTCTGGTGGTGACGGTAGCGGCGGCGCCGCTGCTGGCCAGCCTGTGCCACCACCACGCGAGTTCGTCGGACAATAACTGCCCCGTCTGCCACTTTAATCACCAACCGATGGACCGGCCGCTGGCCGAGCACCGCTTGCCTTCTTTTGAAGCCCTGCGTGAAGACCCGGCGCCTGTGGAAACGCGCTTGATCGCGGCGCAGTCCATACGGCCGCTGCCCTCGCGCGCCCCTCCATCGGCTTAACTCTCGCCTGACGCCGCCCATACGGGCGGGTGTAAATCGAATGATTACGAATCGGTAGTGATAGGGAGCGACTTCGATGCGTCCACGCTATTTCTTCTTTGCGGTTTCTCTAGTCTTTGGGCTCTTTGTCCCCGGGGCTCAGACGCAGACGCCGCAGGCCGCGCCGCGGCAGCCGGGCACTCCGCGTCCTCCGGTGCGGATCGCGCTGGACGAAGCGGTGAACATGGCTCTGACGCACAACCACGTGCTGGCGGCGGCGCGCACCAACATCCAGCAGAGCCAGGCGCAGGAGATTACCGCGAATCTGCGGCCCAATCCCGTGCTGCTGGCCGACGCGCAGTTCCTGCCCATCTTCAATCCGAGCAAATTCACCGGAGACTACATCGACCAGAGCGCGCAGTTCGACATGGGGTTGAGCTACCTGTTCGAGCGCGGGCGGAAGCGGCAGAACCGGGTGCAGGCGGCGAAAGACGTGACCGCGATGACGATCTCTCAGGTTGCGGACAACGAACGCACGCTGACCTTCCAGACGGCCTCCGCATTCGTGGCCGTGCTGCTGGCGGAAGCGAACCTGGAGCTGGCACAGGAAGACCTGAAAAGCTTCTCGAGCACCGTGAACATCAGCGAGGCGCGCTTCAAGGCCGGTGACATCAGCGAGGGCGACTACCTGAAGGTGAAGCTGCAATTGCTGCAGTTCCAAACGGACGTCTCGCAGGGGGAACTGGGCCGCATCCAGTCGCTCGTGGCCCTGCGCCAGTTGCTGGGATTCGAGTCCGTGCCCGCGGATTACGACGTGGCCGGGACGCTCGACTACACCCCGGTGAAAATCCCGCGGGACGACGCGATGGCCGCGGCCGAAGAGCACCGTCCGGACCTGCGCGCCGCGGTGCAGGGCGTGGCGGCGGCGCACAGCCAGTACGACCTGGCGATGGCCAACGGAAAACGGGATGTGACCCTGCAGGGCATGTACTCGCACACGGCCGCCACCAGCTCGGCCTCCACTTTCTTCAACATGGAAGTGCCCATCTTCAACCGCAACCAGGGCGAAATCGCGCGGACGCGCTTTGCCATCACCCAGGCGGAAGAGCTGCGGCGGGCGGCGGAAGAAACCGTGGATGGCGACGTGTCTGGAGCCTACGACGGCGTGACGACCAACGATAAGGTGATCCGCCTCTACCGCTCGGGCTACCTGGACGAGGCC
>DATFZR010000466.1:0-6487 GCA_035314265.1 Candidatus Acidiferrales bacterium | reverse complement strand
CGATCGGGAACGTAGAGCAGCACGGTGGCGAGATTCAGAAAGGCGTGGTCTACGTTCAACTCCGAGGAAAAAGGCCCGGGCTCATCCCAGGTGATGAAGTATTCGAGAACGACGGTGCCTTTGGCAGCGCCGGGGAGCGCTCCGGCGCGCCAGGAGTGCGGCGTAAGCCTGCGCAGAGGAACGGCGGCGCCCGTGGGAAGCTGGGCGTGCAGGCCCTCGATGCGGGAAGCGAAATCGCGCACCTGGTAGAGAGCGTTCCAGACGGGCATATCCACTTCAAGCGAGCCGTCTACGGCGGGGACTTCCATACGCACGTGGAAGCGACCGGCGGAGCGGTCGGAAAGCGAAATCGAGTAGCGGACAGTGGCGGCGGCCGGCGCCGGAAAGAGACAGGCCATCACCAGAACAACTGTAAGACTCGCCCCGCGGAACCTTGGATTCACGGGCAGATTGTAATGCAGCTTGGTCGAAGAGCCGCGAGGGAAGAGTGCGGTCCGTGAGAGAAAGGCTCCCCTACCGGGGCCGGGATCTATAGGTCGAACTGAGTCAGGTGACGGAATTGGCCGGCGCGGGTGCGGATTTGAGGGCGCGTCAGGCGGCGCAGGCGGTCGAGGCCAAAGCGCTCAACCGCGAAACTGCCCATAACAGAGCCGTAAATCATGGCGCGGCGCAGCGAGGTGTTGTCCACTTTGCCGGAGCCGGTGAGCGAACCCATGAAGCCGCCGGCGAAGCTGTCTCCCGCGCCAGTCGGGTCGGTGACCTGACGCAGGGGCATGGCGGGCGCAACAAAGACGTGCTTGCCGCGGATGAGCGTGGCGCCATGTTCGCCGCGTTTGATGACGATCGCATGGGGCCCCATGCGCTGGATGAGGGCTGCGGCTTCAATCAGGTTGTGATGGCCGCTGAGCTGGCGCGCCTCCGAATCGTTGATCAGCAGAACGTCTACGTGGCGGAGGACGGCTTTGAGATCGGCGAGGGCGCTATCCATCCAGTAGTTCATGGTGTCGAGGGCGACGAGTTTCGGCTTCTTCTTGAGCTGCTTGAGGACGCCGAGCTGCAGGGCCGGCGCGATGTTGGCGAGGAAAACGTAGCGGGAATCGCGGTAGTGGACGGGCAGCTTGGGGTCGAAAGTCGCCAGGCAATTGAGCTGCGTGTCGAGGGTGGTGCGGTCGTTCATGTTGGCGGCGTACTTGCCGGACCAGAAGAAGGAAGGGCCGGGGACGCGCTCGAGTCCTTGCGTGTCAATCGGCCGGCCGCGGAAGATGGCGTGTTCGCGGGCGGTGTAGTCTTCGCCGACGACGGAGACCAGGCGGACGGAGGTGAAGTAACTGGCGGCAACGGCGGCATAGGTGGCGGCTCCGCCGAGCATGCGGGGGATTTTGCCATGGGGTGTTTCGACGGCGTCGAAGGCTACGGTGCCGACAATCAGGAGAGACATTCTGCCGATCCTTTCCTCTGCGTGCTGCGAGCGCTGATTATTCAATCACAGTTAGCGACGGGCATCGGGGGCCAAAGCCCGTGGAGTTGTCGAGCGCACTACTTCCGACCTGAAGCTCAGCCACCCACTGCGCTACCAGTCTGCGCTACCAGTAGTTCCCCGCAATGGCGGCAAGGCGGCGCTTGGCCGATGCGGGGATTGCCTTGCGATCCGTGAGCAACGCGTTGGCCAGCGACTGGCCGCAGCGGCAGGTGCGCGCAGCGGGCATGTCGCGGACCGCACCACGCAGCACGGCGTGCGCGTTTTCTGTATTGAGGCGCAGGACCTCGATGATCTGCGCGACGGTTACGGAATCGTGCTCCGGGTGCCAGCAATCGTAATCGGTGACCATGGCCATGGTGGCGTAGCAAATCTCGGCTTCGCGGGCGAGGCGCGCTTCGGTGAGATTGGTCATGCCGATCACGTCGAAGCGGAGCTGGCGGTAGACGTGCGACTCGGCGAGCGTGGAAAACTGCGGCCCCTCCATGCACACGTAAGTGCCGCCGCGGTGAACCGGTACGCGCGCAGCATCGCAGGAATCGGCGACGACGGCCGAGAGCTGCGCGCAGGTGGGCTTATCGAAGCCGATGTGGGCCACGACGCCCTGGCCGAAGAACGTGTCTGTGCGGTGGCGCGTGCGATCGAAGAACTGGTCGGGGACGAGGAACATTTTGGGCGGCAGGTCTTCGCGCAGGGAGCCGACGGCGCTGGCGGAGAGGATGCGCTCGACGCCGAGCAGCTTCATGGCGTAAATGTTGGCGCGATAATTGATTTCGGTGGGGAGCAGGCGATGGCCGCGAGCGTGGCGCGCGAGGAAGGCCACGCGATGGCCTTCGAGCGTGCCGACGACGAAGGCGTCTGAGGGGTCGCCGAACGGAGTGCGGATGCGGACCTCTCGTGTGGCGGTGAGGCCCGGCATAGCGTAGAGGCCGCTGCCGCCGATGATGCCGATGCGCACGGGGGCGGATTTGGCTGAGGGGCGTTTTGGTTTGGCGGCACGGTTAGGCATCGGTTCCCTTCCCTTTGTTTCCAGAGACTCAACGGACACGAGAGACAGACAAAACCGCAGGAGGGGGCAGCCCTTCCTCCTTCAGGATAAACAAGCAGCGCCGCTACGCGAACGGAGCGGGCTCGAAGGCTAGTTTACCTTGGTGCTCGCGCATGTAGCCCGTAGGCGTGTCTGCCTCGTGGCAGAGGACGCAGAGCCAGTTGTTGCGGGCGGCCTCTGCCAGCCACTTCTTTTTGTTTTCCATCGTTTGCACCGGATAGAGGTCGTAAGACATGACCCAGTGAGTGGCAACGTGATGGCGCGTGGGGCAGAGGTCCACGGGGAGAAAGATGGTGCGTCCGCCGCCCTCGAGGAGGACGCACTGCATGTCGCGATTGTGGCCGGGCACGCGGATCACGCGGATGCCGGGCGCAACTTCTCCATCGCCATCCAGCAGCCACCATTTTCCGGCGTCGGAAATGGGAGCTATGTTTTCAGCCATGTAGCTGCCGCGATCGCGCTCGGTGGGATGAGCGGACCATTCGAGTTCGCCGCGCTGTACGGCATAGCGCGCGTAGGGAAATGTCGGGGATAGGTGGCCGCCGGCGAGGCGTGTATTCCAGCCGCAGTGGTCGAAATGAAGGTGCGTGTTGACGACCAGCGAGACGTCTCCTGGGCGCACGCCGAGCGCGGCCATGTGATCGAGCAGGCGAGGCGGACCGCCGAGGGCGAAGATGTCCTGCCGCTTGGCGTCGAGCTTGTCTCCGGCGCCGGCTTCGATCAGCACCCACTGGCTGGCGGTGCGGACGAGCAGGCAATTCATGGCCAGGCGGATGCGGTTGCGCGCGTCGGGCGGCGCGGCTTTTTCCCATAGCGGCTTGGGGATCACACCGAACATGGCGCCGCCGTCGAGCGAGAAAAGGCCGTCGGAGATGAGATGGACCTCCAGGCCGCCCATCTTCATGAAATGACTCATGCCATCCCCGCGCGTGCCATGATTTCGCTGACCACCTCGTAGGGATCGCGGCGGCGCGCGGCGATTTCCGCGGCGGCGGCTTCCAGGCCCTGCTGGCCCATCCCGCGGGTGACCACGCGATCGAGAAAGCGTTCCTCGAGCAGGCCGATCAGCCGTTGCTTCCAATTGGCCACCTTGCGGGACTGGAGCTGCCCTGAGCGTTCGACGTGCTCGCGGAAGCGCACGATGCTGGCGGCGAGGTCCGTGATCCCCTTGTTCTCCGTGGCGATGGTGCGGACCACGGGCGGGCGCCAGCCGCCCCGCTCCGGAACGATCGAGAGCATGGCCTTGAGCTGCTGCTCGAAGCGGTCGGTGCCTTCGCGGTCAGCTTTATTGAGGACGAAAATGTCGGCAATTTCCATGATACCGGCTTTGATGGCCTGCACTTCGTCGCCCAGGCCGGGAACGAGCACGACGAGGGTGCAGTCGGCGAGGCCCATGATATCCACTTCGTCCTGGCCGACGCCGACGGTTTCGATGATCAGGCGGCGCTTGCCGGCGGCGTCCATCACCAGCGCGGCATCGGCGGTGGTGCGCGCGAGGCCGCCGAGAAATCCGCGGGTGGCCATGGAACGGATGAAGATGCCGTCGTCGGTGGCGTGCCCCTGCATGCGGATGCGGTCGCCGAGAATGGCGCCGCCGGTGTAAGGGCTGGAAGGGTCCACGGCAATGATGCCGACGGTTTCGCGGGCGCGGCGGAAGTGCGCGGCCAGGCGATCCACGAGCGTGCTCTTCCCCGTTCCGGGGGCGCCGGTGACGCCGATAAGGTGCGCCGCGCCGGTATGCGGGAACAGGGCGCGGAGGAGCGGTTCGGCTTCGGGAGCGTGGTTCTCGACGGCGGAGATGGCGCGGGAAAGGGCGCGTACGTCACCGGCGCGCACCTGCTCGCTCCATTTTTGGACGTCGGTGGTCATTCTGGTGAAAGGCCCGACCTTGTTGGTGAATCGTTCCTCGGTCTTACATTGCCGCCGCCGGCTAGCACCGCGCACAGGTTGAAGTCTGTGTTACGGGCTTACTTCTTGCCAAGAAGCTGGCGGGCGATCACCAGGCGTTGAATCTCGCTGGTGCCCTCGCCGATGGTACACAGCTTTGCGTCGCGATAATACTTTTCCGCCGGATAGTCTTTGGTGAATCCGTAGCCGCCGAATACCTGCACGCCCTCGCTGGCCACGCGCACGGCCACCTCGCCCGCGAATAACTTGGCCATGGCGGATTCTTTGGTGTGGCGCGCGTCGCCCGAGTCGGCCATCCAGGCGGCGCGATAGGTGAGAGCGCGGGCAGCTTCCACCTCGGTGGCCATGTCGGCCAGCTTGAACTGGATACCCTGGAACTCGCTGATGGCCTTGCCAAACTGTTTGCGCTCGCGCGCGTACTTTGTGGCGGCGCTCAGGGCGCCCTGCGCGATGCCTACGCCGAGAGCGGCGATGGAGATGCGCCCGCCGTCGAGAATCTGGAGGCTGTTGACGAAACCCTGGCCGTCTTCGCCGAGCAGGCTGTCGGCGGGCAGAACGCAGTCGCTGAACAGGACTTCGGAGGTTTCGCTGGCGCGCATGCCCAGCTTGTTTTCTTTCTTACCGGGGCGGAAGCCCTTGGCGCCCTGCTCGACGAGGAAGGCGGAGATACCGTGGGAGCCTTTGTCGCGCTGGGTGACGGCCATGGCCACGCAGACGCCTGCGGAGTGGCCGTTGGTGGTGAACGTCTTTGAGCCGTTCAGAACCCAGTTGCCGTTCTTGCGTTCGGCCACGGTGCGGGTGCCGCCGGCGTCAGAGCCTGCGCCCGGCTCGGTGAGCGACCACGCGCCGAGCATTTTGCCTGCGGTGAGTTTGGGCAGGTACTTCAGCTTCTGCGCTTCGCTTCCGAACTTGTAGATGTGATTGGAGCAGAGCGAATTGTGCGCGGCTACGGAAAGGGCGATGGAGGCGTCCACCGCGGCCAGTTCTTCGATCACGATGACGTATTCAGTGTAGCCGAGTGAAGCGCCACCGTACTTTTCCGGGAAGATGACGCCGAGGAGACCGAGGTCGCCCATTTTAGGGACGAGTTCGGAGGGCCAGTGGGCGGCTTCGTCCCATTCCATGACGTGCGGGGCGATTTCGTTTTGGGCGAATTCGCGGACGGTGCGGCGCAACTGTTGCTGTTCGTCGGTGAAGGAGAAGTCCACGAGGCTGCCCGTCCAGCGGGCTCCGTCAGGAGCGCGCAAACATCCTTTTATCCCATAGTTTGAAAGTGAACGCCACCAGAGCGGAGTGGCGCAAGCCGCCGCAAACGTCAATCTCTATCGGCCCGCTTCCCGAATGTCATACGAATACTTCTTTGCTTCAAGCTGCATACACCAGAGCCCTGCTGCGTTCGATGGCTTGGGCCAAGTATGGATTTCGGATGGCGGAGGGAACAACCAGGTCCACTGGGCAACCGAACAGATCCTGCAAAGATTCCAGCAGGCCAAAGTACGCGTCCGCGTAGGCGCCGGGAGCGAACTCGCCGAACTCGACCAGAAAATCGATGTCGCTCTCGCCGGGACGATCATTGCCCGCGGCGGCCGAGCCAAACACCTCGAGACGGCGCACACTGAAGCGGCGGCAGAGAGCTTCGAGTTCCTTGCGGTGCGTGGCAATTGTCGGGCTCATGGGACAACTCTGCAGGCAACAGGATAACGCAAGATTGGCTGTCTCGTGGGCGGCTGTACGTAAAGCAAAAGGCTTGCGGCCGCAACGGCAATTCGGCCCCGCGCTCCGCACAGCAGAGAGGGCCGGCGCGGGACGCTTGCGCTACCAGCCTGGTGTGACGCCCATTTTGCGGTTCTCTTCGTCCAGCCATTTTTTCAGCGGCGCGAAGTAGTCGAGGATGGCGGTGGCGTCCATTTGCTTTTCGCCGGTCATGGTGAACAGCGCTTCCTGCCAGGGCTTGCTGCGGCCCAGGACCAGCATCTGTGCGAGTTTCGCGCCGGCGGCTTTGCTGTTGTAGATGGAGCAGCGGTTCAAGGGGCCCTTGTTGCCTGCCTCGCGGC
>DATFZR010000465.1:0-2870 GCA_035314265.1 Candidatus Acidiferrales bacterium | reverse complement strand
GACGAAGAAGACCCGCTCGAAATCGAAGCCTCGAAGTTCAATCTGAATTACATCAAGCTCGACGGAACTGTTGGTTGCATGGTGAACGGCGCGGGCCTGGCCATGGCCACCATGGACATCATCAAGCTAGCCGGCGGCTCGCCCGCGAATTTTCTGGACGTCGGCGGCGGCGCGAACGCCGAGCAGGTGAAAAACGCCTTTCGCATTTTGATGAGCGATACGGAAGTCCGCGGCGTCTTCATCAACATTTTCGGCGGCATCCTGCGCTGCGACGTCCTGGCCACCGGCGTGGTCACCGCCGCGCGCGAACTGAACCTGAAAATCCCGGTCGTCATCCGCATGGAAGGCACAAACGTCGAAGAAGGCAAACGCATCATCCAGGAATCCGGCCTGGGCTTCGCAGTCGCCGACGGCATGAAGGACGGCGCCCAAAAAGCCGTGCGCGCCGCAGGCGGTGCCGCATGAGCGTCTTAGTGAACGAAAAAACGCGCGTCCTCGTCCAAGGCTTCACCGGCCGCGAAGGCACCTTCCACGCCACGCAGATGATCGAGTACGGTACGCAGGTAGTCGGTGGCGTCACGCCCAACAAGGGCGGCACGAAGCATCTGGACCGCCCCGTCTTCAACACCGTCGCTGACGCCGTAACAGCCACGGGCGCCGACGTCTCCATCATCTTCGTTCCGCCGCCCTTTGCCGCAGACGCAATCCTCGAAGCTGCAGACGCCGGCCTTCCGCTGGTGATCTGCATCACCGAGGGCATTCCCGCCGTGGACATGACCCGCGTGTGGAACGTGATTCGCGGAGGGCCCACGCGCCTCATCGGTCCAAACTGTCCCGGCATCATCTCGCCCGGCAAATGCAAGATCGGCATCATGCCCGGCCGCATCCACAAGCAGGGCAACGTGGGCCTGGTAAGCCGCAGCGGCACGCTCACCTATGAAGCCGTGGGCCAGTTGACGGCGCTGGGCCTCGGCCAGTCCACCGCCATCGGCATCGGCGGCGACCCCATCATCGGCACGTCCTTCCTCGACGCGATTCAGCTTTTCAACGCCGACCCGGATACGCACGCCATCGTGATGATCGGCGAAATCGGCGGCAACGCGGAAGAAACCGCCGCGGCCTACATCAAAGAGCACGTAAAGAAACCGGTCGTCGGCTTCATCGCCGGCCAGACTGCCCCGCCAGGCCGCCGCATGGGCCACGCCGGCGCCATCATCAGCGGCGGCCAGGGCACCGCCAAAGACAAGTACGCCGCGATGGCCGCGGCAGGAATCACCACGGTTCAGAGCCCCGCAGACATCGGCGCGACACTCGCAAAACGATTGAAGGGATAACCCGATAACCCAAGGAGGCAGTCAGTCTTTCATGGCCATCGAGCGAACATTCGCAATCATCAAGCCGGACGCGGTAGGCCGCGGCCTCACCGCAGACATCCTGGCGCGCGTCCACAAAGCGGGCTTCGCCATCGTCGCGATCAAGTCCATGCGCATGAGCAAGGGCGAGGCGGAGGGATTCTACGCCGTGCACCGCGCGCGCCCATTCTTCGGCGAGCTTACGGATTTTATGAGCAGTGGAAAGTCGGTAGTGATGGTGCTCGAGGCGGAAGGCGCCATCGCCAAATGGCGCGACACGATGGGCGCCACCGATCCCGCTAAGGCCGCGCCAGGCACCATCCGCCGCGACCTCGGCGCCAGCATCGGCAACAATTGCACGCACGGTTCAGACGCGCCGGAAACCGCCGCCTTCGAAATCGGCTATTTCTTTGCCGGCCTGGAATTAGTCTGAGGCTTGCCCTGTAGCGCGGGGCCATCTTTGCCCCGCGGCCTTTCCTTCAATCCGGCCCCGGTCTCCTGTCGTACAATGGGACATGGACCCGCTGCGCGAATCCGGCAAGCTCCTCATGATCGTCGGTCTGCTCCTCGCCGTCGTTGGCGCCGTGCTCTACGGCGGCTCGCGCCTGCCGTTCCGCCTCGGACGTCTCCCCGGCGACATCCTGGTCCAGGGCAAAAGCTCCACATTTTATTTCCCCGTAGTCACCTGTCTCGTCTTCAGCCTCGTTCTCACTCTCCTTTCCTGGCTGTTTTCGAGCTTCCGGCGGTAAACTTCCCCCGGCATCTAGCACCGCAGGCGGCCCTCGCCGGGCCGGCCAAATAGGAGTTGCACGCGGCCCTTTCCGGGCCGGCCAAAGGCCATGGCGCAGTTCACCTTGAATCTCGTGCCCGACCGCAAGGTCTGGACGGTCAGCCAGCTCACCGCCCGCATTCGCGATCTGCTCGAGAGCGAATTCGAAGACCTGTGGATCGAGGGCGAAATCTCCAACGTGCACTCCTCGCAGGCCGGCCATCTCTATTTCACGCTCAAGGACGAGAAGGCCCAGATCCGCTGCGCCTGCTTCCGCGACAAGCTGCGCGGCATCCGCTTCCGTCCCGAAGACGGGCTCAAGGTCACCGTGCGCGGCGCCGTCAGCGTCTACGAGTTGCGCGGCGAGTACCAGGTCTACGTCACGCAGATCGAGCCGGTAGGTCTCGGCGCGCTCCAACTCGCCTTCGAGCAGTTGAAGCAGAAGCTCGAGGCCGAAGGCCTGTTCGACTCCGCGCGCAAGAAGCCTCTCCCCCTTCTCCCGCGCCGCATCGGCCTCATCACCTCGCCCTCGGGCGCCGCCGTGGGCGACGTCCTCCGCATCCTCCGCCGCCGCTTCCCAAATCTCTACGTGCTCGTCTATCCGGTGCGGGTACAGGGAGCCGAAGCCCCCGATGAGATCGCCTCCGCCCTCGAATATTTCGGCCGCCGCAAGTCCGTAGACGTGCTCCTGCTCGTCCGTGGCGGAGGCTCGCTCGAAGACCTCTGGGCCTTCAACGAAGAAAAAGTGG
>DATFZR010000464.1:0-3153 GCA_035314265.1 Candidatus Acidiferrales bacterium | reverse complement strand
AAATTCAAATCGAGGATGACCCCGCCCGTGTTGTTCAGGAAGATCGCGCAACCCGCGTCGCTGCCGAAGGCGGGATCAATCATAGCCGCCTGCGAGCAATCGCCAAACGTGATGCTGAAAGGCCCGCCATTGCTGAGCAGGTACTCTCCGTTGATTTGCGGAGGCACCGTGAACGTAGGATCGAAGATGATCTGCGGGTCATCAGCCAGCGCGGTGCCGGCTGCCAGCAGAATCACCATCGAAACCATCATGACTTTCAGAAGCTTCATCGACTCCTCTAATTCTCTGCGGAGAATTGATGCCACTGATTCTACGCTGCCACCCCTCTTAGGTGTCAACGAAAAAGAGGGTTCTAGTACTCACATTCTTAGGCCTAAACTCGGTCTCAATTTGGGCGCGAAATTGTAAAAAACATTACACATACGCGGTTCCGGTTAGAGAGGTTCACGCGTCTTCCCTAGCGCAGTTTCGCATACGCGGCCTTAGCATCCTTTAGTGCTCCCAGCTCCGGGTCGGCATCCTTCCAGGCCACCAGGAGCTCCTCGTAGGAATTGCGCGCCGCATCCTTATCTCCCCCCGCCGCCCGGGCCCGAGCTAGCTGCAGGCGTGCCAGGGAGCCGAGGGGGAAGGTAAGCAGGATGCCCCGGTGGTCTAGCATCTTCTGGAATTCCAGCGCGGCTTCTTGAGGCTTTCCCTCTTTGAGGTATGCAAGTCCACGGATATAAATGGGATACATGGTTCCGCATTGGAATTGGGGCGGCTGTCCCAGCTCGTAGTTTGAGGCCGTCTGCAACAATTCCACCGCTTTCTTGCCGTCCCCCTTGTTGATCTCGATAGCCGCCCTGATGGTAGGCAGCCAGTAGTCCTGAATCACCGTATCCAGGGGCCAATCCCGGTCGAGCTTATCGGCCAGCTTCTGGGCTTGGGCAGTATCGCCGGCGCGGGCAAAGGTGAGGGCGACCATAATATCTACGTCGCGGCCCCCAGAGAGGGTCTGGGCCTGCCCGGCGGCCTTGCGCGCCTCCGCAACGTTCCCGAACTCCGCTTCACGCAGTGCCTGGTTGGCGCGCCACGTGGCCGCGGTTTCTCGGGCTTCCGCATGGATGGCTGAATCCACGGCGCGCTGGGAGAGGTCGCGCGCCTTGCCCAGGCGGCCAAAGTAGGCTTCTGCATCCGACTGCGCGGACCACAGGAGATCTTCCGCGCCGGGCTTTCCGGCGGCCCAGCCGACCTGCTCCGTCATGGACTGCTGGTCCCCGCCGACGAACGCCAGGTCGTAGCGGCTCAGGTGCAGGCCGGGCGCGTCGAGCTTGCGCTCCTGCGCTTCGTCGAGCGCGGCCTTGGCGTCTTCAAAGCGATTCAAGGCCAGGTAGCTGCCGATCAGGTTTGTGTAGCCGGCCACGCTGTTGGGCGTGATGCGCAGCGAGGCGCGCGTCTCTTCGATGGACTTCTCGTATTGGCCCAGAATCAGGTAGTTCAGGCCCAGGTTGCCGTGCGCGGCGTAATCACCCGGATAATCGAGCAGCCACTGGCTGTAGCTGTGGTTGGCTTTCTCGAGTTCTCCGGTGACCTTGCTGAAATAGATGGTCTCGATGTAATAGCGCTCGCGTTCGCTCACGCGGTCGCGCAGCTCGTAGGCTTTCTTGTAGTTGGTGATTCCCAGGCTCACCTCGCCCAGGTTGTTGTAGACCGCGCCGATAGACGCGTACGCGCGCACGAAGCTCGGATCCAATTCCAACGCGCGCTTGTAATAGGGCAGGGCCGCGGCCACGCCTTTTTCCCGCGAGGTGCGCCGAGCTTCCGTAAAGGCCTTGAGGGCCTCGAGCGAAGAGGTGGTGGCCTGGTCCAGAGGCTTGTTGAACTTGGCCACGGAAGCCAGCGACTCGCCCAATTTTTCGCGCAATTCGTTGCCGGCCTCGCCCAGCGCCTTCAGCACGCGGTCGCGGTTCTCCGCTTGGGCCTGCGAACTGCTCAGCGTATCGCCGCTGTGGCAATCGAGCGCCTTGAGCCCGATCACATACTGCGAGCCCACGGACACGATGGAGCCGGTGAGCAGCGCCTTGCTGTTGGTGCGCTGGCAGATTTCCCGGCCAACGTCGCGGGTGATGTGTTCGCTGGCCGCGCGGTTCATCAGTTTGAGCGTCTGATTGACCTTCGATTCGGAGAGCACGTTCAGGAAGGGCGATTGCTCGAGCTGGATGGCCAGGGCCTGCTTCAGCGTGTCGTCGAATACCGTGTCGTCCGTGGAGTTGGCGAAGTCAGACAGCACGACCGTATCGCGCTCCGAGAGCTTTACGGCCGGGCGCATCTTCCAGTAGACCAGGCCGGCCGCCGCCAGCAGCAGTACCGCGACGGCGGGCGCGATAATCTTCCACGGGATCTTGCGCGTCCCCTCAGCGGCCGGCGCAGCCACAACCGCAATGGGTTCCACCGTAGACGCGGCGGGCTGCGCTGCCGAGGGCATCGCGGCTGCCTGTGGAACGCTCTGCGAAGTGGCCTGCGACGTGGAAGGACGCGCCGCGGAAACGGAACCGCTCGAGACGCGCGCGGGTATTTCCCCGGAAGAGACGGCGGCGATCGCGTGCCTCGAATCCGTGTCGCGCTTCAGGCGCTTCAGCTCCGCGCGCATTTCCGAGGCGTGCTGGTAGCGCAGGTCGAGCTCTTTCTCCAGCGCCCGGTGGATGATGCGCTCGAGGTCGACCGGCACGTCGGGGTTCAGCCGCACCAGTTGCACGGGGGCGCGCGTGAGAATTTCCGAAAACACCACGGCGCTGCTGTCGCCGCGGAAGGGCAGCATGCCCGCGGCCATTTCGTAGAGAACCACGCCGAAGGAGAAGAGGTCGCTGCGCCCGTCGAGCGCCTTGCCGCGCACCTGCTCGGGCGACATGTAAGAGACGGTGCCGACGGCCGTGCCCGGGCTGGTAAGTTGGTCGCGGTCCACGGTCATGGTGATGTCGGAGATGGCATCTTCCGGGCGGTTCTGCTTGGCCAGGCCGAAGTCCAGGATCTTCGCGTGGCCGCGCTTGGTGATAAAGAGGTTCGCGGGCTTGATGTCGCGATGCACGATGCCCTCGGCGTGCGCGGCATCGAGGGCATCGGCCACGTCGATGGCGATTTCCACCAGGCGCTCCGCCTGGATCGGCCCGCTGGACA
>DATFZR010000463.1:0-2104 GCA_035314265.1 Candidatus Acidiferrales bacterium | reverse complement strand
GGAGGTGGATTGCCGGTTGACTGCCCGGCTTGCGCCGCTACGGCCAGGGATTGTCCGGCGGCGGCCAGGAACGCCAGCGATGCGCAGAAACACACGGGAAGGAATCGCATCAGCCAGCGCGTGAGCCATCGTTTCGCCCGGGCCCGCCCCGAAGATACTGTGGTCATTTTCCGCCCTCTTCCAAATGGGTCCGGCGGCTGGCCGCGAGACCCTCTTGCACCTAGCCGGCCGCGGCGTCGGAACTGAGACGCGCCCGAGCGGATTCCAGGATGCCCTCGATCCTGCCCGGCGCGGACGCCTCCGGAAGGCTGCCCTGCGCGAAATCGCGCGTGCCGCCTCCCTTTCCGCCGGCAGTGGCCAGCCCCGCACGCAGCAGCGCGTTCATGTCGCCCGGCAATCCGGCAGACTGCGCAAAAACCATCTGCCCGCCGGGACGCGCCGCAACGAGCGCGATGGCGCGGCCCTGCTCCACCAGGCGCGTGGCCAGCAGGCGCAGATACTCCGCGTCTGCCCCTTCGAGAATCGCGCGGACCACGCGCACGCCATCCGCGGCAGCCGGCGCGGCCTCCCATAGCTCCCGGGCTTCGTAGGCCGCCAGGCGCGTCTGCAGTTCCTTGCGCTGCCGGTCGCTCTGCCGGCGTTCTTCAGCGGCTTTGGCCACCAACGCGGGAACGTCTGCCGCGGCGCCGCCCAGTGCCCGCGCCGCGCCCAGGAGCAGCCGGCGATCTTCCCGAGCGGCGGCCAGCGCGCGTCCGCCGCACACGAATTCCACGCGCCAGTTCCCTTTCTGCTTCTCGCACTTTCGCAGCAACGTCATTCCAATCTGCCCGGTGCGCGACACGTGCGTGCCGCCGCACGGGTTCAACTCCACACCCTCGATTTCTATTGCGCGCAGCAGGCCTTCGCGTTGCACCTCTTTGCGCGCGCCGGCCGCGGCCAGCTCTTCGCGCGTGCCGAAGCGAACCGTCACAGGACGGTCCTCAAAGATGATTTTGTTCACGCTCTGCTCCGCAGCGGCGAGGTGTTCGGGCGACACACCCGGCGCAGCCAGGTCAATCGCGGAGATTTCGCGGCCCAGATGGAAAGAGACGGTGGCGTAGCCGAAGAGAGACACAAAAACGGCTGAAAGCAGGTGCTGCCCCGTGTGCTGCTGCATGTGGTCGAAGCGCCGCGGCCAGTCAATCGTGCCGTGCGCCGGGCCCGCGGGGAGCGGCCGGTCGGTGGTGTGAATGATGGCGCCGGATTCTTCCTCGGCTACTTCCAGCACGGCGGCCTCTCCCAGCCGCCCCGTGTCGTGCGGCTGTCCGCCGGAAGCGGGATAGAAAGCCGTGCGGTCGAGGACGATGTGATAGCGATCGCCCGCCGGCGTGGACGAGACGACCTGCGCGTCAAACTCAGGGAGGAAACTATCGCGATAGTAGAGGCGGTCAGTCATCAGACCATCCCCTGAGCCCGCAAGTTGTCTCTAGACGATGCACGCGGGTCATGGTAGAATAGTACCTAAGCAAGGGTAGAAGGGTAGCACGATGGCCATAAACATCAAGAACCCGGAGGCGCAAAAGCTGGCGCGCAAGCTGGCCCGGTTAACCGGAACAAGTATGAGCGCAGCAGTCACCGAAGCGCTCAAAGAGCAGGTCGAGCGTGTGGAAGCCAACGAAGGTGACCTCGAGTCCCGCTTGCTGCGCATCGCGCAAGAATGCGCTGCGCACCTGCGCGAGCCTTTTCGTAGCGTGGAGCACGGCGACCTGCTGTATGACGAGAAGGGTTTGCCGCGGTGATCGTCGATTCCTCGGCGTTGATTGCAATCCTTCGGACTGAACCTGAGGCCACACAGTTCATCCAAGCCATCGCCAAGTCCTCTGTCCGACGCATGTCGGCGGTCAGCTTTGCAGAAGCGGCTGCTGTCATGGACGGCGGCCGGGACCCTGTGGCGAGCAGGAAGTTCGACGAGTTCTTGCGCAGCGCAAAGATCACAATTGAGGCCGTGACCGAAGCGCAAGCGCGGATTGCGCGCGATGCCTATCGCGACTTCGGCAAAGGAAGCGCACATCCTGCCGGATTGAACCTGGGCGATTGTTTTGCTTACGCGCTGGCCAAGGATGCG
>DATFZR010000462.1:0-3266 GCA_035314265.1 Candidatus Acidiferrales bacterium | reverse complement strand
CGAAGCGATTCGCCGGATCCACCGCGCCAACCCTTCGGCAAGAATCCTGGCCACAGGCTGCTACGCCCAGCGCGCGCCGGAAGAACTGGCCGCCCTGCCCGGCGTCGCCTGGGTGGTAGGAAACTCACACCAACAGCACATCGGCAGCATGCTGGCCGAGTCTTCGAACAGGGCATCGCTCGCGGCATCGAGCGCCGGCAGTTTTGTCCCGCTAGTCGCCCTGAACGGCGCCGTCCCCATGCCGCTCGCGCATACGCCAAAAATCCTGAGCGGCAACATCTTCGAGACAGACGAAGTGTTCGTAGGCCCCACGGCAGGCCTCGCCGGTCGCACGCGTCCCGTGCTCAAGGTCCAGGACGGCTGCAACAATCGCTGCTCCTACTGCGTGATTCCGTTCGTGCGCGGGCGCAGCCGCAGCCTCGCGCCGGAACGCGTGAAAGAAGAAGTGTCCGCCATGGCAGCCGCGGGCGCCCGCGAGGTGGTGCTGAGCGGCATCAACCTGGGCGCCTACGGCCGCGACCTCGCGCCGCGCGTGCCGCTGGGGGATCTCCTCGCCCGGCTCGTGGAAGAGACTCCCATCGAGCGCCTCCGCCTCAGCTCCATCGAGCCCATGGACGTGACGTTAGACCTGGTGGCTCTGGTGGCGCGCACCGGGCGCATCGCGCCGCATTTCCACGTACCGCTGCAGTCCGGATCAGACCCGATGCTCGCGGCCATGCACCGCTGGTACCGCGCCGCGCATTATGCGGAGCGCATCCTGCTCGTTGCCGAGCGATTGCCCGGCGCAGCCATCGGAGCCGACGTGATTTGTGGATTCCCCGGCGAAACAGAAGACGATCACCAGCGCACCGTGGATCTGATCGAGCGCCTGCCGTTCACCTACCTGCACGTGTTCTCGTATTCCAGCCGGCCTGGCACAAAGGCCGCCGGGATGTGCCGGCCCGTCGCACCAGCCGCCATCCGCGCGCGCAGCCGCGAGCTGCGCGCACTCTCAGAGCGCAAGGCCGCCGAGTTTCGCGCGTCGCAAGGCGCCACGCGCCAGCGCGTGCTCACGCTCGAACGTCGCGGCAAGACCCCCGCAGGCCACGACCCTTCCGGCGGCGTTTCGGAATGGACCGCCGCGCTCACCGGCAACTACCTGCACGTCCGCGTAGCCGGCCGTTGGCCGAAAAATACCTGGCTCGACGTGAACCTGACGCCGGCGGAAGGCCACATGCGCGGAGATGCCGAGGTCCTCAGCGGCGGCATGAAGGAAAGCGCCTAGCAGGATCGAGCGAGAGGTGGGCCGCGGGCCGGCCTCAGCTTTCGAAAATCACCTCGGCCAGTGCGTTGTCGCCCGAGTGGGTGATGCTCAGTACGATGTTTCGCACGCCGAGCTGTGCCGCAATCTCGCCGGCATGTCCGCTGAGCCGAAGTGTGGGTTTCCCGCTCGCTTCGCGGACCACTTCGATATCCACCCACCGCACGCCCCGGCGCCAGCCCGTGCCCAGCGCCTTCATGGCCGCTTCTTTGGCCGCAAAGCGCCCGGCGTAGCGTTCAAAGCTGTTGCGGTAGCTCCGGCAGTAATCGATTTCGGCGGCGGTGAACAGGCGATGCAGGATATGGTCGCCGTAGCGCGTGATGGCCGCTTCGATGCGGCTGATTTCGGCAATGTCCACGCCGAGCCCCACAATCATGGGTGGGAACAGTAGCATAGCCGCCCGCGGCTGTCGTGAGGGCGCACAGGTTTATACTGTCGAGTCGGCCGGAAGCATGGAAGCGCGTGAAATCGGATGAAGAAACGCAGGAAAGCCACACACACAACAGTCGCACGGCCGCGAGCAAAGCGCGCGCCCCACGCCGCGAAGGCCCCGAGGAAGGCCCCAGGGAAGGACCTGGCAAAGGCCCCGTCAAACGACCAAGCCCTCGGCTCCGGATGGCGCGCGCTCCGCTCGGGCAAAATCGTGATCCTCGAAGCCCGCGCCCTGGCCAGCCTGCCCTGGCTCGTCCACGGATTCAGCACCCGCCCGGGCGGAGAGAGCCTGCTCGGCGATTCCCGCGTGCTCAACCTGGGCTCAACGGATTGGGATACGCCGCAGGCGCCTGAGGCAAACCGCGCCGCCTTTCTGCGCGCCCTCGGAGCAGAGGGCGCCGGCCTCGCCAAACTGCGCCAGTGCCACAGCGACGTCATCCATCGCGTGGATCGCGTGCCCGCCGTCGCCCTCCAGGGCGACGCCCTGCTCGCCAAGTCACCGGGAATGCTCATCGGCGTGCAAACGGCCGATTGCGTGCCTATCCTGCTGGCCGACCGCCGCCATCGCGCCGTCGCCGCCGTGCACGCGGGATGGCGCGGCACGCTGGCGCGCATCGCGGAAAAAGCCCTGGGACGCATGAAGATGGAGTTCAACACGCGCGCCGATGACGTTGTAGCGGCGCTAGGCCCGTCCATCGGAGGCTGCTGTTACGAAGTGGGTCCCGAAGTTGCCCAGGCGTTTGCCGGGCAGTTTCCCGATGCGCGCGCCTGGTTCGAAGGGCCGTTCGACGCGCTCGCCAGCGGCGACGATCCTGCTCCCTTTCCGTGGCTCTCCATGACGCCCCCCGGCCACCAGGCGCCTGAGCCCCGCGTTCGCCTGGACCTGCGCGCGGCGAATCGCAGCCAACTCGAAGCCGCAGGCGTTCCGGCGGCGCAGATCGCCGTAAGCACGCTCTGCACGGCCTGCCGCACGGATCTGCTCTTCAGCCACCGCCGCGAGAAAGGCAAAACCGGCCGCATGATGGCCGTAATCGGCGTCCGCAGCGCGAAGTGACAAAGCGAAGTGACAGAGCGAAGTGACAAAGCGAAGTGACGCAGGGGAAATCACACCGCAACCTGACGCTGTTTGGCGCACCTTGGCGCTGCCCAGTTCCCTCCGTCTGTCTCACAATCACCACTGACCACCAACCACTGACCGCCACGAGTGGAGGCCACCATCATGGAGAAATCCGCATTTCAATCCGCCGAACGCGCGCAGCAAAGCGTACTCGCCCGCCTGGAGAAGCGCTGCCTTCTCTGGTTGGCCGCGCGCCTGCCCCGCTGGGTCACTTCAGACGGCCTCACGCTTCTCGGCCTTCTGGCCATGCTCGGCGCGGGTTTTTCCTACTGGATGGCGCGCACCACGCGCGAAGGCCTCCTGCTCGTGATCCTCTGCCTCGCCGTAAATTGGTTCGGCGACAGCCTGGATGGCACGCTCGCCCGCTTCCGCAATCAGCCCCGGCCGCGCTACGGATTTTACGTGGACCACATCGTA
>DATFZR010000461.1:0-4103 GCA_035314265.1 Candidatus Acidiferrales bacterium | reverse complement strand
CACTTTCGCACCTCGCCCAGGACGTCAGCACGCAGGTCGGCCACATCCAGCCGACGCGTGACTGGTTCCCCATTTCCCTGATGGGCGCGTTCAGCGATTTTGCCGACCACATGAAGGGCCAGGACGCCCAGTGGGGCCAGTTGAACTGCGGCTGCCACCCGAACTGCGGCGTTGGCACGGCCGTCATGATCAACAAGGAAACCAAGGAATGGGCGCCTGTTCCCGCGTTCCTGGACATCCCGCAGCTCACCAAGGACGTCCAGGCCGTTACGGACGCCGGACGCGGACGCAAGCTTTCCGGCGTCATGATGGCGCTCGCCCTGCTCCGCAACTACCGGCCCTTCAAGGCCCCCAAGAGCTTCGCCCTCATTGACCTGTTCCGTAAGTTCGACAAGTCCTTCGCGCTCTCCAAGGAGGCCGACAAGAAGTACGGCTCTTCGAGCCCCGACCGCACCTATGAGGACGCGCTCAAGCGCCGCCAGGATCCCTGGAACTTCCTGTTCATCGCCGGAATGTGGTTCCAGGACCTGTTCAACTACGACTTCCGCCGCACCGAAATGTGCATCATTCCCTACGCCACGCAGCAGGGTGAAATCTCCTTCTGCGCGTACAACACCGGCATCGGCTGGCGCAAGATCATCGAAAACATGCACAAGAACGCGACCGTGGCCCAGTGGTACAAGGACCACGGCAAGCACGAGATCTTCGCCAAGGGCAAGAGCGTCGGACTTGAGGCCTACGAGCACGAGCTCAAGATCAACGCCGAAGATGCCGCGCGCACCCGTTCCCACGAAGAAGGCGATGTCCCCACCTTCGCCGCGGAAGAAGACCGCATTCGCCGCAAGAAGGCCTGGGAAGAAGCCCAGAAGGTTCGCGCCATCTACGAAGAAATGGTCCTCAAGAAGACGCCCGAATCGCTGGTCCAGATCGGCGGCCCCACACACGGCATCGCCCCCGCTCCGGCGGCGATGGCCGCCGCGGCATCAGCCGCGCCCGCGCCCGCCAAGGCCCCCGAAGGCGAAATGGTCGCCGGCGACTAAATGTAGCGCGCCTCTTTAGAGGCGCATCCTTCTCCACAGCCCCGTTTCGCAGACGCGAAACGGGGCTTTTTCGTAGGGGCGCTGCTTGTTTACCCTGACGCAGGAAGGGCTGCGCCCTCTTTTCCGGCCAACCCAAAGACCGTTCGTTCCGGACGGCGCCATTTCTTCTTCCACCACCGCCTTTGCTAAACTAACCAGGAGAAGAACGGAGCGAAAACCATGCCCATCTACGAATACCTTTGCCAGGATTGCGCCGCCACCTACGAGCACCTGGTCCGCTCCAGCGCCGAGCGCATCGCCTGCCCTAAATGCGGCAGCAACAAGAAGAACCTCCAATTCTCCGTCTTCGCCAGCCCCAAGCCCAACGGCTCCTCCTCCGACTCCGCCGGTACCGCCAGCGCCGCCAGCGCCTGCGCCTGCACCCCGCGCTCCTGCGGCTGCCATTGAGACCCCCATCACCACCTGCTCGTAAATGCTGATCCCGGGCAAATTCCGGCCGGCGCTGAAAACTGCATACCTGAAAGCGCGCTACTGGGGTTTCCGGTACAGATGCCCTTTGTGCAAGTCCCGCCTAAGGACGTTCCTCCCCTATGGCCTGGATCTCCCCGTCCTGAAGGAAAAAAGAGTAGTCGGAGGAGGTTACCGCCTGAGTTCCCTCTGTCCTTGCTGCGGCTCCCTGGACAGAGAAAGGCTTCTCTACCTCTATCTCCTGCACAAAACGGACATCTTCAGGAATCCCCTCAAGGTCCTGCACGTGGCGCCCGAAGAGAGGGTGCAGCGCGTTTTGAGCCGTAGCCCGAATCTGGACTATGTGACCGCCGACATTGCTTCACGCCACGTGATGGCCAGGATGGACCTGACAGATATCCCGTTCCACGAAAGCGTCTTCGACGCCGTCATCTGCAATCACGTCCTGGAATTCATCCCCGACGATCGCAAGGCCATGGCGGAGCTGTTTCGGATTCTGAAGCCGGGCGGCTGGGCCATCCTGCAGGTCCCCATCTCGCTGGCGCTCGAGAAAACCTCCGAGGATTCTTCCATCGCAACCGCACGAGGCCGGGAAGAAGCTTTCGGCGATGGCGGCCACGTCAGAATTTACGCAAAAGACTACGAAGTCAGGCTCGTCCATGCCGGCTTCCGCGTGGATGCTTTCCGATGGCTCTCTGACCCCGGAAAATTCGGCGGACGCGAAAATAGATTCGGCCTGATCGAGCAGGAGTGTGTCTACCTGGCAAGAAAGCCGTAAGCGAGTCCCCGTACTCGATAGGGGGCTGCTTGTTTACCCTGACGCAGGAAGGGCCGCGCCCTCGCTCCGCCGAACTCAGACCAGACATCGAACCCCGCGTCTCTTCTCTCAGCTACAATGCACTGAGCCCAGGAGGCCCCATGCCGCAGCGCGCCGCCATCTTCACTCCCGAAATCTTCCGCTTCTTCCGCCAGCTCGCGCGCAACAACCACAAGCCGTGGATGGACGCGAACCGCGGCCGCTACGAAGAGCACGTCGTCGCTCCGTTCCGCGCCCTGCTCGAAACCCTGACGCCCGCATTGATCGAGATCGATCCCTCCTTTGACGTGCACGGCCTTACCGGCGTCAATTTCACCCGCATCAACCGCGACATCCGCTTCCGCCCGGACGTGGGGCCCTACCACGCGCACATGTACCTGACCATCGTCGGACAGGGCGTCAAAGGCCGCACCGCCGGCCAGCTCTATGCCGGCATCTCCGCGAAAACGGTCACCGTCGGCTTCCGCATCTACGGCGAGAAAAAGAAAGAAGGACCCCTGGCCGAAATCGCGGTGCCCCGCGCGCTGAAGCATGGCGCATGGCTCGAGAAGCAGAAGCAGCGCCTGGGCGGAAAGTACAAGAGCTATTGGTACGCGATGGAAAAAGGCGAGTGGAACAAGAAAGAAGGCTGGCCCCTGGCCCCCGAAGAATGGAACAAAATCCGCGGCTGGATCGTCCGCCGGGAAATGCAGCCCTCCGTGGTGACGCGTCCCCGATTCGCCGCGGAAATCGCCCGCACATTCCGCGACCTCTACCCGCTCTACGTCTTCGCCTCACAACCCGGCCGGAAGCCTGAATAACAGCAGGCGCCTAGATGTCGTCTTCGTCGCCGTCCTCCGCGGGTTTCAGCGTCCGCGTGCGCACCGTAATCCGCAGCCCGCGGCCTCGTGCGTCGGCCAGCACCGCACGCCGCAGCTCCACCGGCAGCTTCTCCGGCGCAAACACGCCTGCTTCTTCCCGCGGAAAATGCTTCACAAAAAGCGCGCCCATCGTCGCCGTAGCCCAGGACACCGGCGAGCCATTCAAACCCTCGCGATGAATCTGGAAGAGCGAAGGAACGCCCACATCCCACCGTACCAGGGTGGGCTTCTCTTTCTTCACCCCGCGCACGACCACCGCGGCTGCAAAGCGCGCGTTCGAGAGCCGCCCGCGCCGCACCAGCCGTTTCATCGCTTTCGGCGTGGGCGTGTCAGGAAAACGCGCCTTCGCCATCCCCCGCGAACGCGAAAGCTTCCCCTGCCGGTGCCACCGCCGCAGCATTTCCATTTCGCCGCCGCCGATTTTCGCGTCCATCTCGCGCATGGGGATAAAGTGCGGCAGCGTGCCCACCTCGTCCTGCGCCGCCAGATACACAGGCACCTCGCCGATGGGCTGCGGAAACCGGAACCACTCGCGCTCCGAGAACCGCTTGGCCAGCTCAAATTTCCCGGCACGGTAAATGCGCGGCCGCGACGTCGCTTCATCAAACGACACTTCCGGCGACCACTGCGAAACCGGATCGTCGCTCTCCGTCTCTTCAAACAGCCGCACGTGCACGGTATGCACTTCATCCAGCATTTCCTCGGCGCGGCGCACCAGCAGGTTGGTAAGCCCCGGCGCCACGCCGGCCGTAATCACGGCCGCGCGATTCTTCGCCTCAAAGCGCTTGGCGTAGCGGAACTGCTCCGGCTTAAAGGGATTCCGCGTCAGGTGCGCGGCCATGTCCAGGTAATGCGCCTTCAATCGCAGCGCCGCGCGCAGGATGATTTCGTTGTACACGGCGGGCGAGGCGTTGAGCA